>NZ_JBXEJO010000074.1:0-49445 GCF_056837965.1 Bradyrhizobium ferriligni | reverse complement strand
AGATGTGTAGAAGAGACAGCTCCCAGGCCGGCTGGACCAAGCGTCTCCGATCAGAAGGGGCGCGGTCCAGCCGACGGTGCGCGGGACCAGCAATCCCTGACATTGGAGGAGGACCGAGGTGGGCGTCATCATGATCAAATGCCCGCGGACGGGACGTGCGATCAATACCGGCATGAAATCCGACCGCGAGACGTTCCGGCGCAGCGCCGTGTTCTTTTCGCGCAGCTATTGCACGGGCTGTCGGACCAATCACGAATGGTTCGCCAGGGACGCGTGGGTGCACGAACCCGAGCAGGAATTGCGCAAGGCGTCCTGACACCTGCGTCTGCGTTGCAACCGCATTCAATGGCTTCGTGATCGCTCAGCACCCGCGCCGCGCGCATGTGCATGAACCTTGTCGCCATTGGTCCACGGCCGGGCGTGCGAACGCGAAGGTCCATGTGGCGGCGCGCCGCGACCGGACGACTTGATCCCTTCCGCGGATACGATGCGGTCGATCCTGCCACGCATGATCTCGTAGCACTCACAGGCCGCAGTTTCGAGCCGCGGCCTGTCGACCTCGATCGAGCTTCGCCGGTTGGAGCGGATTGCGCCCGAGGCGCGAAGCTTGTGCACGACGTGGGTCACGGTCGTTCGTCGCACACCCAGCAATTCCGACAGCGTCTCCTGCGTCAGCGGCAGCGTGTCGTCACCGATCTGATCGTGAACCTGCAACAGCCACCGGGCCAGGCGGGCCTCCACGGAATGGAGCGCATTGCACGCCGCGATATGCTGGAACTGGACCAGCAACGACCGCATATGGAGCTGCACCGCACCGGCAAGTGCGTGACTGTGCGCGAGTGCGGCGTGAAATCGCGCCGGCGAAATCTGCCACGTCGTGCCCGCGACGCGCACCACCGCGGTCATCGGCGAGCGTATCGATCTGAGTGTCGACAGGATGCCGACGGCGCCCTCGTTGCCGATCATTGTCGTCGCAACGGCCTGTCCGTTCGGCATGTCCATGACGAACGCGATCAATGCCGTGCAGGGAAAATAGATCTGTTCGACGAGGTCGCCCGATCGGACCAGCACGGCGTCGCGTTCGAGCGATACCTTGCGGAGATGAGGCGCAAGCAAATCAAGATCGGCGGGCGGCAAGGCCGCCAAAAGGCGATTACCCATGCTCGACCTGCGTTCCATCACGGAAGAGCTCCGCAAGACGGAGGCGCGGCTCGCTGCACAAACCTGCCGTGGCGCCAGGTCGAAATACGCAACGAACTGACCGCGCCGGGAAGATAGAATACGCCGTAACGGGAAGAGTTCCAATGGATTCAGGTCAGCCCGCGACGCGCTCGCGTACCGGGGCGGCGCTCCCGCCGGCCCCTATGAGGATCGTGGATTGCCTTCGCGGAGGCTTCGGCGAGCGCGTCGTTGCTACTCCCCGCGCGATGACGGCTGTTGCTGCCCGCGAAATCCCGTCGCCAGCACGTAGCGCTCCGACGAATCCTGCCGGCTGGCGGCCGGCTTGACGTGGCGGACGGTGGCGAAATCGCGCTTCAGCTGCGCCACCAGCTCGGCGTCGGCGCCGCTCTGGAATACTTTTGCCAGGAACGTGCCGCCGGGATTGAGCACCTCGCCGGCGAAATGCGCGGCGGTCTCGACCAGGCCGATGATGCGCAGCTGATCGGTCTTGCGATGGCCGGTGGTGTTGGCGGCCATGTCGGACATCACGAAGTCGGCGCGGCCGCCCATCATCGCAATCAGTTTTTCCGGCGCGTCATGGTCGAGGAAGTCGAGCTGCGCGAAGGTGACGCCGGGAATCTCGCCCATCTCCAGCAGATCGATTGCGACCACCTTGCCCTTGCCGTCGGCGGCACCGGTACGCTTCGCCGCGATCTGGCTCCAGCCGCCGGGCGCCGCACCAAGGTCGACCACCGTCATGCCCGGCTTGAGCAGACGATATTTGTCGTCGATCTCGGTGAGCTTGAACGCCGCGCGCGAGCGGTAGCCCATCGCCTTGGCCTTGGCGACATAGGGATCGTTGAGCTGGCGCTCGAGCCAGAGTTTTGACGACAGTTTGCGCTTGCCGCCGCTCTTGACCGTGACGTGCAGCCGCCCGGTGGTATCTTTCGCCATACTGCTTCTCTACTCCCTCGCCCCGCTCTTGCGGGGAGAGGGTTGGGGTGAGGGGCTGGTTCCGCAATGAAGGTGAGAGATGCGCTCGTGGAGAGTCCCCTCACCCGGATTGCATTGACATGCAATCCGGCCTCTCCCCGCAAGCGGGGCGAGGCAAGAGAAGCTCTAGCACGCCCGCAGCGCGCCGTCCTCGCGCATCATCTCGACCAGCATGCCCTCGCGCAGGCCGCGATCGGCGACGCGGAGCCGCGGCATCGGGAACGCATTGCGGATCGCATCGAGGATCGCGCAGCCGGCGAGCACCAGATCGGCGCGCTCGACGCTGATGCAGTTGTTGTTGACGCGCGCCTCATAGCTCATGCCGAGCAGCCTCTGGATCGTCGCGGTGACGTCGCAATCGTTCATCCAGATGCCGTCGATGCGGCGGCGGTCATAGCGCGACAGATTGAGGAACACGCCGGCGAGCGTGGTCACGGTACCCGAGGTGCCGAGCATGTGCATGTCGCGCAGATCCCTGCCGTGCTCGGCCGCGAACGGCGCGACGTGCCGCGCGACCTCATCGATCATCTGCGCATACAAATCCCTGGTGACGTTCTTGCCGCCGAAATGTTCGGCCAGCGTGACGACGCCGAGCGGGATCGACATCCACGCCTTGATGCGTGGCGGCGCGTCGGGCGCCTCGGGGTCGCGCTCGATCCGCACCAGCTCGGTCGAGCCGCCGCCGATATCGAACAGGATGGCGCCCCGCCCCTTCGCATCGAGCAGCGGCGAGCAGCCGATCACGGCGAGCGTCGCCTCGGTCTCGCGATCGATCACCTCGAGCTTGATGCCGGTCTCGGCCGCCACCCGCGCGCGAAAGCTCTCGGCGTTGCCGGCGGCGCGGCAGGCCTCGGTGGCGATCAGCCGCAGCCGGCGCGCCTTGCGATAGCGGATCTTGTCGCTGCAGATGGCGAGTGCGGCAATCGCCCGCTCGATCGCGGCCTCGCTGATCGAGCCGGTGGCGGCGATGCCCTCGCCGAGCCGGATGATCCGCGAGAAGGAATCGACCACGCGGAACCCGTCGCCGGTGGGACAGGCGATCAACAGCCGGCAATTGTTGGTGCCAAGGTCGAGCGCGGCGTAGACGCCACTTTCCGCCGCTGCCGCAACCAACCCTGGCGGGGCTTCGCTGGCCGGAGGGCCGTCGCAAAGCCGCACATGGTCGTTCATCAAAACTGTCTTTCCGCAGGACCCCAAGGTGGATCCAGGAGGATCCTTGGGCCCGCCGAATAATTGTCGTTCACGGAAACTTTAGCAGCGTCAAAGCCCTACGCAACTCCGTTCACATTGGGTCCATGCCCAATCGGGCGTTGTCGTTAAGGGGGGCGTGCGTTATCTCCTCAACGCCCCCAAACTCCAGCAAATCCGGGCATTTCAGGTCATTTTCGATGCAAGATCACACGCCGCCTGCCTCTCTCGAAAACGCTATCGCACTGCAAAAATACGGTGTCGGACAGCCTGTTCGACGAAAGGAGGACGACACCCTGGTGCGCGGCAAGGGCAAATACACCGACGATTTCTCCCTGCCGGGCCAAGCGTATTGCTGGATGGTTCGCTCCTCGCATGCCCACGGGCTCATCAAAGGGATCGATACGGCGGCCGCCAAGGCGATGCCGGGCGTGCTCGGGGTTTGGACCGGCGCCGACCTTGCGGCCGCCGGCTACAACCCCTTCACCTGCGGCCTGCCGCTGAAGAACCGCGACGGCTCGCCGCTCAAGCAGACCAACCGCCCCGCGCTCGTGACCGACAAGGTGCGCTTCGTCGGCGATCCGGTCGCCTTCGTGGTCGCGGAGACCACAGCGCAGGCGCGCGATGCGGCCGAGGCCGTCGAGGTCGATATCGAACCGCTGCCGGCGGTGACCGACGCGGCCGAAGCCGCCAAGCCGGGCGCACCGCAGCTCTATGACGACATCCCCGATAACGTCGCGCTTGACTATCACTATGGCGACACCGCCAAAATCGAGGCTGCGTTCGCCGGCGCGGCGCACGTCACCAAGCTCGACATCGTCAACACCCGCGTCGCCGTGGTCTCGATGGAGCCGCGCGTCGCCCTCGCCCATTACGACAAGAAAACCGAACGCTTCACGCTGCAGGTACCGACCCAGGGCGTCTCCGGCAACAAGGCGATCCTGGCGCGCCTGCTCAACGTGCCCGCCGACAAGGTCCGCATCCTCACCGGCAATGTCGGCGGCTCGTTCGGGATGAAGAACCTCAACTATCCCGAATACACCTGCATCGCGCATGCGGCGCGTGAGCTCGGCCGCCCGGTGAAGTGGCTGGACGAGCGCTCGACCAGCTTCCTCTCCGACAGCCAGGGCCGCGCGCAGCTGATCCATGCCGAGCTCGCGCTCGGTGCCGACGGCAAGTTCCTCGCGGTGCGGCTGTCCGGCTACGGCAATCTCGGCGCCTATATCACCGGCGTCGCGCCGGGCCCGCTGTCGCTCAACACCGGCAAGAACCTCGCCAGCGTCTATCGCACGCCGCTGCTCGGCGTCGACATCAAGACGGTCCTGACCAACACCACGCTGATGGGCGCCTATCGCGGCGCCGGCCGCCCCGAGGCCAACTACTACATGGAGCGGCTGATCGATGCCGCCGCCGACGAGATGGGCATCAACCGCTTCACGCTGCGCAAGCGCAACTTCATCAAGCCGTCGCAACTGCCCTTCCCGGCCGCCTCCGGCGTGACCTATGACAGCGGCGATTTCGCCGGCGTGTTCCAGAAGGCGCTCGAGATCTCCGACTACGACAACTTCGCCAAGCGAAGGAAGGAAAGCAAAAAGAGCGGCAAGCTGCGCGGCATCGCCGTCGGCTCCTATCTCGAGGTCACCGCGCCGCCGAGCGGCGAGCTCGGCAAGATCAGCTTCGAGCCCGACGGCTCGGTGAAGCTCACCACCGGCACGCTGGATTACGGCCAGGGCCACGCCACGCCGTTCGCGCAGGTGCTGTCCGACCAGCTCGGCGTCCCCTTCGAGAAGATCACGCTCGAACAGGGCGACAGCGATCTCGTCCGGTTCGGCAACGGCACCGGCGGCTCGCGCTCGATCACCGCGACTGGCCAGGCGATCGTCGAGGCTTCCGCGCTCGTGGTCGAGAAGGGCAAGAAGGCCGCCGCGCACATGCTGGAGGCCTCCGAGGCCGACATCGAATTCGGCGCCGGCCGCTTCACCATCGCGGGCACCGACCGCTCGATCGGCATCATGGAGCTCGCCGAGCGGATGCGCGCCGGCAAGATGCCCGAGGGCACGCCGGAGACGCTCGACGTCGATCACGCCACCAAGGAGACGGCGTCGACCTTCCCGAACGGCTGCCACGTCGCCGAGGTCGAGATCGATCCCGACACCGGCGTGACGCGGATCGTGCGCTACTCCGCGGTCAACGATTTCGGCGTCGTGGTCAATCCGATGATCGTCGCCGGCCAGCTCCATGGCGGCGTCGCGCAGGGCATCGGCCAGGCGCTGATGGAGGAAGTCAGCTACGACGCCTCCGGCCAGCCGATCACCGGTTCGTTCATGGACTACGCGCTGCCGCGTGCCGGCGACGTGCCGTCGATGCTGGTCGGCGATCATCCCTCGCCGGCGAAATCCAACCCGCTCGGCACCAAGGGCTGCGGCGAAGCCGGCTGCGCCGGCAGCCTCGTATGCATCGTCAACGCCGTGGTCGACGCCCTGTCGGAGTACGGCATCAAGCACATCAACATGCCACTGACGCCGGAACGGGTCTGGCGCGCGATCCAGGACGCCAAGGCGGGCGCGGCGTAAGGCAACCTGCCACCACCACACCACTGTCATCACCCGCGAAAGCGGGTGATCCAGTATTCCAGAGACGCCAGCGATAGAGCCGAGAGGCCGCGGCGTACTGGATACCCCGCATGCGCGGGGTATGACACCTGCGGCGTGGGGACGACGTGCCCCTTGCCTACGCCGCGGCCTGCTCGCGCGGCTGGGTGATCGCGATGTGCCAGCAATGCGCGAGCGGCGTGCCGTTGCCGAGCACCAGCGCATCGAGCTCGACGAAGCGGTGGCCCTTCTTGTCGTAATTGCCCATCACCTTGGCGCGGGCGGTCAGCTCGTCGCCGATCTTGCCGGCCGACAGCAGCTGCATGCGGGTGCCGACATGGATCCAGGGCCCGAGGATCGCATTGTCGACCAGGACCTTGTTCATCACCCGCGGCAGCAGGCCGGGATGGCCGAGACCTTCGCGTAAGTAGATCGGGTCGGTCTCCCTGATATCGGCGAGATACTCCTTCGCGGCATCGCCCGACCAGTCGCGCGGGATGGTGCCGAGCCACTTGCCCTCTTCATAGGACGACGCGCTGACCGGCTTGCGCTCGGCGACCGCGGCGACCTGCTTGTAGTCGTCGAGCACGAATTTCGGCGCGGATGCCGGCAGCGATGCGGTGCCGGTGGCGCAGAGCTCGCCGCGGCTGTGGAGCTCGATCGTCAGCCCATTGCCGGTCTCCTGTCCCGTCAATTCCGCGATCTCGCCGTCATAGACCGGCTTCACGAAGCGCGCCTCGATCAGGCCGCGCGCGAGGAAATCGCGGCCCCATTTCTCGACCGGCAGATGCATCATGTAGGCCATCACGTCGACGCCTGGCACCAGTCCGCCGGAAAAGCCGAACTTCCGCGCCACCGTGTCGTCGTGGATCTTGTTTTCCGAGAGCTTTGAAGTGTTGTAGGCCGAGACGCGGTAGGTCAGCGAAGCCGTCTTCGAATCCATGGGGTTTCCCCTTATTTCCGTTGTTTTTCTCAGGCAATCGTAGTCGAACCGGGCAGCGTGACAAGCCTCTCGTTTTGCTCGCAATTTTCCGCCCGATGGAGTACACGCAGGCCGCGTCTGCCAACCCTGGAATCGATGACTGAAACCCCTGCTCACACCCGCATCTATGTCGACGCCGACGCCTGCCCGGTGAAGGACGAGATCTATCGCGTCGCGATCCGGCACGGCGTGCCCGTCAGCGTGGTCGCGGGCAGTTTCATCCGCGTGCCGCAGGATCCGCTGATCGAGCGCATCGCCGCAGGTTCCGGCATGGATGCGGCCGACGACTGGATCGCGGAACGCGCGCGTGAGGGCGACATCGTGATAACAGCCGACATCCCGTTGGCGAGCCGCTGCGTCAAGGCCGGCGCCGACGTGATCGCACCGAACGGCAAGCCGTTCACGGAGCAGTCGATCGGCATGACACTCGCGGTGCGCAATCTGATGACCGATCTGCGCTCGTCAGGCGAGATCACCGGCGGGCCGAAATCATATTCGCCGCGCGACCGCTCGACCTTCCTGTCGACGCTCGACCAGACCATCCGCCGCATCCAGCGCCGCCGCGCCGAGCAGGCGCAGGCGAGCCAGCAGGGTTAGCGCGATGGCTCCGCCTCCTCTCATCCAGCTCAAGGACATCAGCCTGACCTTCGGCGGCACGCCGCTGCTGTCAGGCGTCGAGCTGTCGGTCTCCGCGGGCGAGCGCGTCTGCCTGATCGGCCGCAACGGCTCCGGCAAGTCGACCCTGCTGCGGATCGCGGCCGGCTTGGTCGAGCCGGACGCGGGCAGCCGCTTCGTGCAGCCCGGCGCCACCATCCGCTATCTGCCGCAAGAGCCGGACTTCGGCGACCACAAGACGACGCTCGCCTATGTCGAGGCCGGCCTCGGCCCCGGCGACGACCACTACCAGGCGCGCTATCTGCTCGAACAGCTCGGCCTCAGCGGCGAGGAAGATCCGGCGCATGTCTCCGGCGGTGAGGCGCGCCGTGCGGCGCTGGCCCGCGTGCTGGCGCCCTCGCCCGATATCCTGCTGCTGGACGAGCCGACCAACCATCTCGACCTGCCGACCATCGAATGGCTCGAGGGCGAACTGGAAAGCCGGCGCTGCGCGCTGGTGCTGATCAGCCATGACCGCCGTTTCCTCACCAATTTGTCGCGCACCACGGCCTGGCTCGACCGCGGCCAGATCAGGCAGATCGACCGCGGCTTCGGCGCCTTCGAGGCGTGGCGTGACGAGGTGCTGGCGGAGGAAGAGCGCGAGCAGCACAAGCTCGACCGCAAGATCGTCAACGAGGAGCACTGGCTGCGCTACGGCGTCTCCGGCCGCCGCAAGCGCAACGTCAAGCGGCTCGGCAATCTCTTCGCGCTGCGCGACCAGCGCCGCAACTATCGCGGCGCCACCGGCAATGCCACGCTCGCCGCCGCCGAAGCCGAAAAGTCCGGCCGCCTGGTGATCGAGGCCAAGAACATCGTGAAGGCCTATGGCGAGCGCACGATCGTCGACGGCTTCTCGACCCGGATCCAGCGCGGCGACCGGCTCGGCATCGTCGGTCCCAACGGCGCCGGCAAGACCACGCTGGTGCATCTGCTGATCGGCAACGATCCGCCCGACTCCGGTTCGGTGCGTCTCGGGGCCAATATCGAAATGGCGACGCTCGACCAGCATCGCGAGAGCCTCGACCCGAAGCTGACGCTGGCCGAGGCGCTGACCGGCGGCCGCGGCGATCACGTCATGGTCGGCGACAAGTCGAAGCACGTGATCGGCTACATGAAGGACTTTCTGTTCGCGCAGGAGCAGCGCGGCACGCCGCTCGAAGCGCTCTCCGGCGGCGAGCGCGGCCGCCTGATGCTGGCGCGCGCGCTGGCCAAGCCGTCCAACCTCTTGATCCTGGACGAGCCGACCAACGACCTCGACCTCGAAACCCTCGACGTGCTCGAGGACATGCTCGGCGATTACGAGGGCACGGTGATCCTGATCAGCCACGACCGCGATTTCCTCGACCGCGTGGTGACGTCGGTGATCGTGCCCGAAGGCCAGGGACGCTGGATCGAATATGCCGGCGGCTATTCCGACATGCTGGCGCAGCGTGGCGCCGACGTGAAGCGCGAGACGGTGAAGGCGGAAGCCCCGACCGAAGAGAAGAAGGAAGCCAGGGCCGCGGCGCCCGAAGCGGCACCGAGGCGCCGGCTGAGCTTCAACGAGAAGCACGCGCTGGAGACCTTGCCGAAGACCATCGACAAGCTGCACACCGAGATCGCCAAGCAGCAGAAGCTGCTCGACGATCCCGATCTCTATACAAAGGATCGCAAGACATTCGACGCCGCCTCGGTGGCGATCGCAAAGGCGCAGGACGAACTCGCCGCCGCCGAGGACCGTTGGCTCGAACTCGAAGTGCTGCGCGAAGAGATCGAACAGGCCTGACGCGCAAAGAATTGTAGGATGGGTGGAGCGCAGCGATACCCATCACGCCGCAACGACAGAATTTGATGGGTTTCGCTTCGCTCTACCCATCCTACGAGGCCGGAGAAGAGAGAAAAAATCATGACCACGCCCCTCGCCGCCAAGATCGCCAAGGAATACGGCACGCCCTGCGCCGTGATCGACATGGACCGGGTCGAGCGCAACATCGCGCGCATCCAGAAGGCCTGCGACGAGGCCGGCGTCGCCAACCGTCCGCACATCAAGACGCACAAGAACCCGATGCTGGCGCAGCTGCAGATCAAGGCCGGCGCCAAAGGCATCACCTGCCAGAAGCTCGGCGAGGCCGAGATCATGGCGGACGCTGGCATCGACAACATCCTGATCAGCTACAATCTGCTCGGCGACGAGAAGATGGCACGGCTCGGCGCGCTGCAAGCAAAGGCCAACGTCACTGTCGCCGCCGACAATTCCGTCGTGGTCGGCGACCTGCCGAAGGCGGCGGCCGCCTCCGGCCGTCCGCTCTCGGTCGTGGTCGAATGCGACACCGGGCGCAAGCGCGCCGGCGTCGAGACTCCGGCCGAGGCGATCGCGCTGGCGCGGGAGATCGCTGCCTCCAAGGGCCTCACCTTCGCGGGCTTCATGCTGTACCCGACCGAGACCGGCTGGGCCGATGCGCAGAAATTCTACGACGAGGCGCTGGCCGGCGTGCGCGCCCACGGCCTCGACGCGACAATCGTCTCGACCGGCGGCACGCCGAACCTGAAGAATCTCGGTAAGCTGAAGGGCGGCACCGAGCATCGCTTCGGCACCTACATCTACAACGACCGCATGCAGGTCGCGGCCGGCGTCGCGACCTGGGACGATTGCGCGCTTCACATCTATTCCACGGTCGTCAGCCGCGCCGGCCCGGAGCGCGGCATCCTCGATGCCGGCTCCAAGACGCTGACCTCGGACACCGGCGGCCTCGAGGGCCACGGCCTGATCCTCGAACATCCCGAGGCCAGGATCGCGCGCTTCGCCGAGGAGCACGGCTTCCTCGACCTGTCCCGCAGCAACACGCGGCCCAATGTCGGCGATGTGGTGCGGATCGTGCCCAATCATGTCTGCGTCGTCGTCAACATGATGGACGAGGTCGTGATGGTTCGCGGCGACGAGATCATCGGTGCGCTGCCGGTGACGGCGCGGGGCAAGCTGCGCTAGCCGCATCCAGCCACCTCGTAGGATGGGTAGAGCGCAGCGAAACCCATCATGCTTCCGCGCAGATGAAAGGTGATGGGTTTCGCTTCGCTCTACCCATCCTACGTATTTAGCCGTGCATCAGCGCCTGCAGTTCGCGGTCCAGCGCCGCGCGAAACACCTCGATCGGCCGCGCCAGGCGGCCGGCCGGCGGGCGATGCACGATCCAGGCGCGCACCGCGGGATTGAAATCGGCGATCTTCACGGCCTTGAGCCGGCTGCGGATCGGGCTTCGTTTCAGCGCCACAGGCGTCACGAGGCCGATGCCGAGCCCGCGCGCCACCAGCGACAGGCGCAGCTCGCTGTCGAGCGCCTCGACCGCGATGTTGAACGGCAGATGCGCCGCATCGAAATGGCGCTTCAGCGTCTGGCGGAAACCGCAGCCGTCCTGGTTGATCACCCATCCGGTCCGCGACAGCCATTCGAGATCGACCGACTTCGGTGTCTTCATGTCGCGCGCGACGACGAACACCACCGGCTGCGCGCCGAGATCGGAGGCCACGAGGTCGTCGGGCGGCGCGGTGCCGTCAGGAAGGCAGATTGCCGCGGCATCGAGCTCGTTGCGGCTGACCCGTTCCATGTGGTTGGGCGACCAGCCCGAGACGACGCGCACGGCCAGCGCGGGAAATTCGCCGCGCACCGCATCGAGCGGTCCGGTGAGCCCCGCCTCCGACAGGAACGGCGTCAGGCCGAGCCTGAACTCGCCGCGCACCACGCCGTCATTGGCGACGCCTGACTTGAGGTCGTCGAGCATGCGCAGCAGCCGGCGGCCCTGCTCATAGGCCTCGATTCCCGCCGCCGTCGGCTTCAGCGGCTTCGAGAGCCGGTCGAGCAGCTGCGCGCCGAGCATCTCCTCGAGATTCTGGATCCGCCGCGTCACGCCGGGCTGGGTCAGGTTCAGCCGCGCCGAGGCCGCGACGATCGATCCGGTCTCCACCACGGCGACGAACGCCACGAGGTCATGGGTGTTCATAACAATCTCGCATATTCTTCATCATCTTATTTGAATTGTAGCATATTAGGCCCATCCCCTAAAGGGGGCCTCGCCACTCCATCGCGAGGCCCCATGACCATCTCCGAAGCCACCAAACTCTCCCCGGCGCGCACCGTCGCCGTGCGTCCCCTGATCTGGATCGGCGCCATCACGACCGGCACCGTCGTCACCAATCTCTTTGCGCCACAAATTCTCGTTGGCCTGATGGGTCGCTCGCTCGGCATGACCGCGCTGCAGGCCGGCCTGATCTCGACGCTGACCCTGCTCGGCTATGCGCTCGGGTTGCTGCTGCTGGTGCCGCTGGTCGACCTCGTCGAGAACAAGCGGCTGATCCTGCGGACGCTGGCCTGCGCCATCGTCGCCGCGATCGGCACCGCGATGGCGCCGACGCCGCTGATCCTGCTCGCCGCCACCTTCATCCTCGGCGCCTCCTGCGCCGCGATCCAGATGGTGGTGCCGCTGGTGGCGTCGATGGTGCCGCCGGAGCGCCGGGGACAGGCGATCGGCGACGTCATGAGCGGCCTGATGATCGGCATCCTGCTGTCGCGGCCGATGGCGAGCCTGATCGCGGACAGCTGGAACTGGCGCGGCTACTATGTCACCTCAGCCGTGTTGATGACGGTGCTCGCCGCAGCACTGGCGCGCACGCTGCCGACGCTGCAGCCGGCGGCGAAGGTCAGCTACGGCGCGCTGCTGCGCTCGTTCCCGACCCTGCTGCGCGAGGAGCCGGTGCTGCGCGTCCGGTCGTGGACCGCGGCGTTGGTGATGGCCTCGTTCACCGCGTTCTGGGCCGCCGTCGCGCTGCGCCTGCCGGATGCGCCGTTCAAGCTCGACGCCAGGGGGATCGCGCTGTTCGCGCTGATCGGCGTTGCCGGCGCTGTCGCGACACCGCTGGCCGGCCGCTGGGGCGACCGTGGCCTGGCGCGGCCGATGCTGATCGGCTCGCACCTCCTGATATCGGCATCGCTCGTGCTGTGCGCGTGGGCCGGCGTGCTGGAATCGCGGATTGCAGCACTCGTCGCGCTGAGCCTCGGCACCATCCTGCTCGATCTCAGCATCACCACCGACCAGACGCTCGGCCGCCGCGCCGTCAACCTGCTGCGCCCCGAGGCGCGCGGCCGGATCAACGGCCTGTTCGTGGCGCTGTTCTTCATCGGCGGCGCGGTCGGCGCGGCAGCGGCATCCGCGGCGTGGAGCTTTGGTGGATGGACCGCGGTGTGTGCGGTGGCTGCGGTGTTCGGTGTGCTCGGATTCATCACCGACCTCGCCACGAAAACGGGATCGGAGTGAGCGGCATCGCGTAGGATGGGTAGAGCGCAGCGAAACCCATCATGTCTCCGCGCGGTCGAAAGTCGATGGGTTTCGCTTCGCTCTACCCATCCTACGAATTCAGCCAGCTCAACACGCCCTTCCCGGCGACGACGCCTGTTGCAAACGACGCCTGCAACAGATAGCCGCCGGTCGGCGCTTCCCAATCGAGCATCTCACCGGCGGCGAAGACGCCGGGCAGCCGCCGCAGCATGAACTGCGCGTCGAGCTCGTCGAACCTGATCCCGCCGGCGCTTGAGATCGCGCGTACGATCGGCGCCACGCCGGTGATCCGGATCGGCACCGCATTGATCAGTTCGGCCAATTCGGCCGGCGGCAGCGCGGCCAGCGACCGGCCGGCGGCGACTGTCGCCTCCTGCAACAGCCCGATGCCGACCGGCAAGAGCTGCGCGGCCTTGCGCAGGAAATTGGACAAGGATTGCTTGCCCTTCGGCGCCGACAGACGCGCGACCAGTTCGTCGCGCGCGGCATCGGGCCGCAACGCCACCGTCAGTGTCGCCGTTCCCTTCGCGAGCACCGCCTCGCGCAATTCCGCCGACAGCGCATAGATGGCGCCGCCCTCGATGCCGGCGCGCGTGACGATCGCCTCGCCGCGCACCGTATCCGGACCAATCGTGAGCGCGACGCCCTTGAGCGGCTGGCCCTCGAACCGGTCGCGGAAGATATTCGACCACGCAACCGTGAAGCCGGAATTGGCTGGCTTGATCGGCGCCACGGCAACGCCCTTTGCGGCGAGGATATCCGCCCAGGCGCCGTCCGAGCCGAGCCGCGGCCAGCTTGCGCCGCCGAGCGCAAGCACGGCTGCATCGGCATTGACTGTGCGCTGACCGTCCGACGTGTCGAACAGCAGTCCCCCGCGCGCGTCCCATCCAACCCAGCGATGCCGGAATGTGAACGCGACGCCCGCGGCATCGAGCCGCCGTAGCCAGGCGCGCAGCAGGGGCGACGCCTTGAACGCCTCGGGGAATACGCGGCCGCTGCTGCCGACAAATGTCGGCTGCCCCAGCGCCTCGCTCCAGGCCCGCAAGGCATCGGGCGGAAATGCCTCGACCGCAGCCTTCAGACGCGGCAGCGCCTCGCGATAGCGCCCGAGAAAATCCGGCAGCGGCTCGGAGTGGGTAAGATTGAGCCCGCCACGGCCGGCCATCAGGAATTTGCGGCCAGCCGACGGCATCGCGTCGTAGACAGTGACTTGTGCGCCACCTTGCGCGAGCACCTCCGCCGCCATCAGGCCGGCAGGTCCGGCTCCGATGACGGCGACGGTCATGCTCAGAGCTTGATCCCGGCCCGTGCGGCGGCCTGGGCGACGTACTTCTGGGTCTGCTCGAACGCGCCCTGCAGCGCCTTCGCGGTCGACATGTCGCCGATCGCGTTGAAGTGCGCGGCGACGCCGTCCGGCGTCCATTCGGACTGCGGCAGGTTGACGCCTTCGGTCTCCAGCACGCGGATCACGGCAAACGAGCCGGCGCCGGCGCCCATGATGGTGCGGGTCGGTGCGTCCTCCGAGAGCAGGAATTCGACCGCGGGCGTGATCGCTTCCGGCTTCATCAGCGCCAGCGCCTGCGGCGGCAGCAGTTCCTCGGTCATGCGGGTCGCAGCCGTCGGCGAGATGGTGTTGACCTTGATGTTGTTCTTGCGGCCCTCTTCGGCGAGCACGTTCATCAGGCCGACCATGCCGGCCTTCGCCGCGCCGTAATTGGCCTGGCCGAAATTGCCGAACAGGCCGGACGACGAGGTCGTCAGCACGATGCGGCCGTAATTGCGCTCGCGCATGCCGGCCCAGACCGCCTTGCAGCAGTAGAAGGTGCCGGTGAGATGCACATCGAGCACCTTGGCCCAGTCGGCAACCTCCAGCTTGGTGAACGACTTGTCGCGCAGGATGCCGGCATTGGCGCACAAGAGATCGACGCTGCCCCATTCCTTGGTGGCGCGCTCGACCATCGCGGTGACCTGCTCGAAGTTCGAGACGTCGGCGCCGTCGGCCATCGCGGTGCCGCCGGCTTTCCGGATCTCCTCGACCACGGTCTCGGCCGGCGACAGCGACCCACCGGTGCCGTCGCGCGCGCCGCCGAAATCGTTGACCACCACCTTGGCGCCGCGGCTGGCGAGCCCCAGCGCATGCGCCCGTCCGAGACCATTGCCCGCGCCGGTGACGATAGCGACGCGTCCGTCAAACCTGATTGCCATGCTTGTCATTCCTGCTCTGACTTCCCTTCTCCCCTTGTGGGAGAAGGTGGCGCGCGCGAGCGCGCCGGATGAGGGGTTCTCTCCACGGATGAGCACGCGGAGAGAGACCCCTCACCCGGCTTCATCTCGCTCCGCTCGATTTCGCCACCCTCTCCCACAAGGGGAGAGGGTACATGCCCGAGCGGCATGAAAAGGTTGGGGACTTTTGAGCAGCGATGAATGGCCGGGTCAAGCCCGGCCGAGACTGGCCGAGGCGGCCAGCGGGCGCGCTAGACCGAAGGGGTCATCGACCCACAGGGTTTCAGGCTTTTGAGCAGATGCCCGCTCCAGCACTCGTGATGCTCTTGCGCGTAGCTAATCGCGCCAATCACAATCAAAGCGACTACGACAATTCCGGCGACGATGTTTTGCACCATGGCTGCCACTCCCGGGACCGCACCGCCTAAAGCGGGCATCATGGACACCAGGGATCACAGCCGTCAATGCGCTACATAGGCCGGAGCAGCGCACCACATAAAAAACCGATCGGGGTGGCTCGCTGCACCTCCCCCGCTTGCGGGAGAGGTGGCGCAACCCTTCGCGGTTGCAACACAACCGCGTCTTGTGATCCTCAGCTGAAATAGATCAGGCCGAGCCAGTCGGCGACCAGCGCGGGCTTTTCCTCGCCTTCGATCTCGACCGTGACGTTGGTGCGCGACAACAACTCCTTCGGCTTGCGCAGCGTGGCTTCGGCCAGCACGAAGCGGCCGCGAACGCGTTTGCCCGAGCGCACCGGCGAGATGAAGCGCAGCTTGTCGAAGCCGTAATTGACGCCCATCGCGGTGCCCTCGAGCACCGGCATCACCTCGTAGGACATGATCGACATCAGCGACATCGTGAGGAAGCCATGGGCGATCGTGGTGCCGAAGGCGGTCTCCTTCCTGGCGCGCTCGGGATCGACATGGATGAACTGGTGATCCTCGATCACGTCGGCATAGGTGTCGATGCGGCCCTGATCCAGCAGGTGCCACGAGGACACGCCGATCTCCTTGCCGACCATGCCCTGGTAGGTTTCCAGCGACACCGGCGGCTTCTTCCAGACTTCGTTCATTGGCTAACCTCTGCTAACCGGAGGTCCGCACCTTCTGCAGCTCCGGAAATTCTTCCTCGCGGAACTCGACCCCGCGCAACGCATCGCTTCTGACATCGTCATGTTCGAGCCGGCGCAACTGCACGCGACGGATTTTTCCAGAAATCGTCTTGGGCAGTTCGGTGACCAGTTCGATCTTGCGGATGCGTTTAAACGGTGCGAGCCGCGTGTGCAAATGTTTGAAGATCGACAGCGCGGTCTCCGGCGTGCGCTCGACACCCGACACCAGCAGCACATAGGCCTTGGGGACCGCGAGCCGGATCGGGTCCGGGCTCGGCACCACCGCGGCCTCGGCCACCGCGTCATGCTCCAGCAGCACGCTTTCCAGCTCGAACGGCGAGATGCGGTAGTCGGAGGACTTGAACACGTCGTCGGTGCGGCCGACGAAGGTCAGATAACCCTCGTCATCGGTGAACACGACGTCGCCGCTGCGATAGATCTCGCCGTCGGTGCCGATGAGCTTGCCGTCGTCGCCCTGATAGCCCTGCATCAGGCCGGCCGGCCGGGCGGCGCCGAGCAGCAAGGTCACCTCGCCCTCCTTCGCGGGGTGGCCGTCATTGTCGGTGACCTGCACGCGATAGCCCGGCAGCGGCCGGCCCATCGAGCCGACCTTCACCTTCTGTCCCGGCGAGTTGCCGGCCAGCGCGGTGGTTTCGGTCTGGCCGTAGCCGTCGCGAATGGTCAGCCCCCAGGCCGATTTGACCTGGTCGATGATCTCGGGATTGAGCGGCTCGCCGGCGCCGCACACCTCGCGCAGCGAGACCTTGAAGCTCGCGAGGTCTTCCTGGATAAACATTCGCCACACCGTCGGCGGCGCGCACAGCGTGGTGACTCCGCAGCGGCCGATGATCGAGAGCAGTCCTTTCGCCTCGAAGCGTGGCTGGTTCGCGATAAAGATCGTTGCGCCGGCATTCCACGGCGCGAAGAAGCAGCTCCAGGCATGCTTGGCCCAGCCGGGCGACGAGATGTTGAGATGAATGTCGCCGGGCTGCAGGCCGATCCAGTACATGGTCGAGAGATGGCCGACCGGATAGCTGCGCTGGCTATGCCGCACCAGCTTCGGCTTTGCCGTGGTGCCCGAGGTGAAATAGAGCAGCATCGGGTCATCGGCCTTGGTCGGGCCATCGGGCGTGAATGCGTCGGACTGCTTGGCGGCATCCTCGAACGGCAGCCAGCCGTCCTGCGCCTGTGTCGCGCCGACCACGATGCGAACGAGGTTGTCGCTGCCGAGGCCTGCGAACTTCGCGACCTGATCCTGCGTGGCAACCACCGCCCTCGCCTTACCGCGGTCGAGCCGGTCGCGCAGTTCATCCGCAGTCAAGAGCGTGGTCGCGGGGATCACGACCACGCCGAGCTTCATCGCCGCCAGCATGGTCTCCCACAGCGGCACCACATTGCCGAGCAGCAGCAACAGATGATCGCCACGCTTCAGCCCCTGCGCGCGCAGGAAATTTGCAACCTGGTTTGAGCGGCGCGACAGCTCGGCGAAGGAAAGCTTGGTCTCGTTGCCGCTGGCGGCATCGACGATCCACAGCGCCGGCCGGTCGCGGCTGTCGGCATTATCAGCCAGTTCGGCGTCGAACCAGTCGAGTGCCCAGTTGAACGGCACCGGATCGGGCCAGCGAAATCCCTTCACCGCGGCATCGTAGTCGGTGCGGTGCTCGAGCAGAAAGGCGCGTGCGTCCTGAAATGTGGTCATCCGGCTTCACCTGACGTCATCCTGAGGAGCCGCGCGAAGCGCGGCGTCTCGAAGGATGGCCATAGACACCGTCTTTCCATCCTTCGAGGCTCGCTCCGCTCGCACCTCAGGATGACGGCGATTTACTTCGGGGCAAGGGCCCTAACGTGCTGGATAATTCCGGAAAAGTCGACCCCGCCGTGGCCCGACGCGTCGAAGGTTTTATAGATCTCCTGCGCGTGCTTGCCGAGCGGCGTAACCGCGCCGGCCGCATTGGCGGCGTCCTGCGCCAAGGTCAGGTCCTTGACCATCAGGTTGGAAGCAAAGCCCGGCTTGTAGTCGTTGTTGGCCGGCGACGTCGGCACCGGGCCGGGAACCGGGCAATAGGTGGTCAGCGACCAGCACTGCCCCGACGAGGTCGAGGCGACGTCGAACAGCGCCTGGTGCGACAGGCCGAGCTTTTCGGCCAGCACGAAGGCCTCGCCGACCGCGATCATGGAAATACCGAGGATCATGTTGTTGCAGATCTTGGCCGCCTGCCCCGCACCGCCGGCGCCGCAATGCACGATCTTCTTGCCCATATTGGCGAGCATCGGCTGGGCCGCCGCGAAGGCTTTGTCCTCGCCGCCGCACATGAAGGTCAGCGTCGCGCCCTTGGCGCCGCCGGTGCCGCCGGAGACCGGGGCATCGACCGAGGCGATGCCGTGCTTGGCGGCCAGCGCATGCGCCTGCTTGGCGCTTTCGACGTCGATCGTCGAGCAGTCGATGATCAGCGCGCCCTTGGCCATCGCCGGAAGCACCTCGTTCCAGACGCCGAGCACATGCTTGCCGGCCGGCAGCATGGTGATGACGACATCGGCGCCCTTCACCGCGCCGACGCCGCTCTCGGCGATCGCGGCACCGTCGCTCTTGGCCTGATCGCGGGATGCCGCGACCAGATCGAACGCGGTCACCTTGTGGCCGGCCTTGACCAGATTGGCCGCCATCGGCCCGCCCATATTGCCGAGCCCGATGAATGCGATGTTTGCCATGGGAAGTCCTCCGCTTGCGACGTTTCTATTTGCTATCGGGAAATTTCAGTTCGTCGGCGCCGATCTCGGCGAAGTAAGGCGCGAGCATCTCCGGCGTCACCTGTTCGATCCGGGCCGGCGACCATGTCGGATTGCGATCCTTGTCGATCACGGCGGCGCGCACGCCCTCGCGGAAATCATCGCTCGCGAACACTTCGAGCGCGGCGCGATATTCGCGCACCAGGCACTCTTCCAGCGTCGCGGTCGCGCGCGCCAGCCGCAGCAGTTTCAGCGTCACCACCATGCCGCGCGGCGACTTCTCGCCGAGCGTCTTCAGCGTGTCCCGCGCCATGTCGGAGCCGTCGGCCTCGAGCGCGGCGACGACGTCATCCATCCGGCCGCGCGCGAACCAGCCGTCGATCCTGGCCTGCATCGCGGCGACTGGGCCAGCCGTCTCGCCGGTGGCGAAGCCTCCGATCAGCCGGTCGATCTCGGCCGAATTCGTGCCCGGCGCAACCTTGGTCAGCGCCTGGCGGAGCGCCGGCAGCTTCGCGCTCGGCACCACGGCGTCGGCGAATTTGGCGTAGATCGCATCGGGACCGTTCATCGTGGTGCCGGTGAGCCCGAAATAAGTGCCGATCTCGCCGGGCGAGCGCGACAGCAGATAGGTGCCGCCGACATCGGGGAAGAAGCCGAGCCCGACCTCGGGCATCGCGAGCTTGGTCCGCTCCGTCACCACGCGGTGGCGGCCATGCGCCGACAGCCCGACGCCGCCGCCCATCACGATGCCGTCCATGAAGGCGACGTAGGGCTTTGGGAATTTCTTGATCCGCGCGTTGAGGATGTATTCGTCGCGCCACAGGATCTTGCCGAGATCGCCCTTGGCCTTGGAGCTTTCCCAGAGCGCGCGGATATCGCCGCCGGCGCACAGGCCGCGGTCGCCGGCGCCTTCCAGCACGACGACGGCGACATCGCGATCGGCTTCGAACAGGTCGAGCGCCCTGTCGATGTCGTGGAACATCTCCAGCGTCACGGCATTGATCGCCTTCGGCCGATTGAGCCGGATGATGCCGGCAGAACCTTCCTTGCGCGCGATCAGATCGCCTTCGGCCGCTGCCGCATCATTCATCGCGCGCCCTCGATCAACTTGCGCGACACGATCAGCCGCATGATTTCATTGGTGCCCTCGAGGATCTGGTGCACGCGCAGATCGCGCACGATCTTCTCGACGCCGTATTCGCTGAGATAGCCGTAACCGCCATGCAGCTGCAGCGCCTGGTTGGCGACCTCGAAGCCGACGTCGGTGCCGAACCGTTTTGCCATCGCGCACAGCATGGAAGCGTCCGAATCCTTGCGGTCGAGCGCGGCGGCTGCGCGCCACAGGAAGGTGCGTGCGGCCTCGAGCTCGGTCGCCATGTCGGCGATCTTGAACTGCAGCGCCTGGAATTCGTCGAGCCGCTTTCCAAAGGCCTTGCGGTCCTTCATGTAGGCCAGCGCCTTGTCGAGCGCCGCCTGCGCGCCGCCGAGCGAGCACGCCGCGATGTTGAGCCGGCCGCCGTCGAGCCCAGCCATCGCGATCTTGAAGCCGATGCCCTCCTCGCCGAGCCGGTTCGCGACCGGCACGCGCGCATTCTCGAACATGACAGCGCGGGTCGGCTGCGCATTCCAGCCCATCTTGCGCTCGTTATTGCCGAACGACACGCCCGGCGTGTTGCCGTCGACGACCAGCGTCGAGACGCCGCCGGGACCGTCGCCGCCGGTGCGCACCATCGCCACCAGCAGGTCGGTGCTCCCGGCGCCGGAGATGAACTGCTTCTGGCCGTTGAGCACGTAATGATCGCCGTCGCGTACCGCACGGGTGCGTAGCGCAGCGGCGTCGGAGCCGGCGCCCGGCTCGGTCAGGCAGTAGCTGGCGATCAGCTCCATGGTGCAGAGCTTCGGCAGCCATGTGTGGCGCTGGGTGTCGTTGCCGTAGGCATCGATCATCCAGGACGCCATGTTGTGGATCGAGATGAAGGCCGACGTGGTCGGGCACCCCGTCGCCAGCGCCTCGAAGATCAACGCGGCGTCGAACCGCGTCATCGCCGAGCCGCCGACATCGTCCTTGATATAGATGCCGCCGATGCCGAGGCCGGCCGCCTCGCGCATCACGTCGACCGGAAAGTGCTTCTTCTCGTCCCATTCGAGCGCGTGCGGCGCGATCTTCTCCGCCGCAAACGCCCGCGCCATGTCGCGAACCGCGATCTGGTCCTCGTTGAGAGCGAACTGCATGCTTCGCCTCTCGGGACGAGTTTACTTCATCGTCGGGATCGAGAACTCCGCGCCTTCCTTGACGCCGGACGGCCAACGCGAGGTCACCGTCTTGGTCTTGGTGTAGAAGCGGATCGAGTCCGGACCGTGCTGGTTGAGGTCGCCGAAGCCGGACTTCTTCCAGCCGCCGAAGGTGTAATAGGCGATCGGCACCGGGATCGGCACGTTGATGCCGACCATGCCGACATTGACCTTGGCGGCGAAGTCGCGCGCGGCGTCGCCGTCGCGGGTGAAGATCGCGACACCATTGCCGTAGTCATGGTCGGACGGCAGCGCCAGCGCCTCGTGATAGTCGTGGGCGCGCACCACCGAGAGCACCGGGCCGAAGATCTCTTCCTTGTAGATCCGCATGTCCTTGGTGACGTTGTCGAACAGCGAACCGCCGAGATAGAAGCCCTTCTCGTAGCCCTGCATCTTGAAGCCGCGGCCGTCGACCGCGAGCGTTGCGCCTTCCTTGATGCCGATGTCGATGTAGCTCTTGACCTTCTCGACCGCCTCGCGGGTCACCAGCGGGCCGTAATCGGCCGACGGATCGACCGAGGTGCCGATCTTGAGCGACTCGACGCGCGGGATCAGCTTCTCCATCAGGCGGTCGGCGGTGGTCTTGCCGACCGGCACCGCGACCGAGACGGCCATGCAGCGCTCGCCGGCGGAGCCGTAGCCGGCGCCGATCAGGGCATCGACCGTCTGGTCCATGTCGGCATCCGGCATCACGATGGCGTGGTTCTTGGCGCCGCCGAAGCACTGGCAGCGCTTGCCGGTCTGCGCGGCGCGCTCGTAGATGTATTGCGCGATCGGGGTCGAGCCGACGAAGCCGATCGCCTTGATATCGGGATCGTCGAGGATGGCGTCGACCGCCTCCTTGTCGCCGTTGACGACGTTGAGGATGCCGGCCGGCAGGCCGGCTTCGATCATCAGCTGGGCCAGCGCCATCGGCACGCCCGGATCGCGCTCCGACGGCTTGAGGATGAACGCGTTGCCGCAGGCGATCGCCGGCGCAAACTTCCACATCGGGATCATCGCCGGGAAATTGAACGGCGTGATGCCGGCGACCACGCCCAGGGGTTGCCGCATCGAATAGATGTCGATGCCGGGGCCGGCGCCTTCGGTGTATTCGCCTTTCATCAAATGCGGGATGCCGCAGGCGAACTCGGCGACCTCGAGGCCGCGCTGGATGTCGCCCTTGGCGTCGGGAACGGTCTTGCCGTGCTCGCGCGCCAATAGCTCGGCGAGCTTGTCGTAGTCGCGCTGCACCAGTTCAACGAACCGCATCATGACGCGGGCGCGGCGCTGCGGGTTGGTGGCGGCCCATTCCGGCTGCGCGGCCTTGGCGTTCTCGACCGCGGCGCGGAGCTCGGCCTTGGACGCAAGCGCCACCTTAGCCTGAACCTCGCCGGTCATCGGCTCGAAGACGTCAGCCGTGCGGCCCGACGTGCCCTTGACCTCCTTGCCACCGATGAAATGTCCGATTGAGCGCATGGAAAAACCTCCCTGAAGCACCTGAATCGCCGCTCCTCGCGGCGGGATCGCTTTACAAACCCTATTGACCCTGCATTTTATGGGATTCAAGTCCGATAAATTGCACCATAGATGTGCGGAAATGCTGGATCAAGGCGGCGGCACAATCGACTGGGACGACTTCCGTTTCGTGCTTGCCATCGTGCGCGGCGGGTCGGTTTCGGCTGCCGCCAAGCAGCTCGGCGTCGATCATGCCACAGTGATCCGCCGTGTCGACCGGCTGGAGCGCCACCTCTCCGCAAAACTGTTTGATCGCCGCAAGACCGGCTATCTGCTGACCGAGGCCGGCCAGCGCGTCGCCGACAGCGCGGAGGCGATGGAATCCACCATCGTCGCCAACCAGGAGGCGGTCGGCGGCTCGCGCGCCCATCTCACCGGCACGGTGCGGATCGGCGCGCCCGACGGCTTCGGCAGCCACTTTCTGGCCTCGCGGCTAGTCAAGTTCACCGAGCGGTATCCCGATCTCGATTTGCAGCTCGTCGCCACCGCGCGGCTGTTCTCGCTCTCCAAGCGCGAGGCCGACATCGCGATCAGCCTGACCATGCCGAAGGAAGGCCGCATCGTCGGCCGCAAGCTCCTGGACTACACGCTCGGGCTTTATGCCGCACCCGCCTATCTCGCCCAGGCGCCGACCATCGCCGCACGCGCCGACCTGCCGCGACATCGTTTCGTCGGCTACATCGAGGAACTCTTGTTCACGCCGGAGCTCGACTATCTGCCGCAGGTCTCGCCGAAGATCTCCGCGAAATTCCGCAGCGCCAACCTGATCGCCCAGCTCAACGCCACCATCGCCGGCTTCGGCATCGCCGTGCTGCCGCACTTCATGGCGACCGCCCACCCCGAGTTGCAGCCGGTGCTGCCGGACGAGGTGCGGATCTCCCGCACCTTCTGGCTTTTGATGCACGCCGACAGCAAGGACCTCGCCCGCATCCGCGCGGTGGCGGATTACATCTACGAGACGGTGGAAGCCGAGCGCGCGCTGTTCAGCGGGGCGTGACCTCTCCGTCGTCCCGGCGAAGGGGAAAGATCGCGGCTAATTCACCTTGGCTTTCTTCGCCGCCACCTTCGCGGCCGTCGCGCGCCCCAGCACCGCCTCGCGGCCCGCACTCAGGATCTCGTCGGACATTTCGCCGCTGCCGGCGATGCGCGACATCACGATGGTGCCCATCATGGTCGCCAGCGTTGCCATCGCCTGCTTGCGGGCGGCCTTGCGCGGCACGTCCAATATCTGGTCGGCCATCATGTCGATCATCTGGTCGAGCTTGAGGGCGAACGCCTTGCGGGTCTTCGGGCTCTCGCGGGCGATCTCGGCGCCGAGCGCCGGGATCGCGCAGCCCTGGCCGGGATCGTCGCGGTGCACCGCCGAAAGATAGCCGTCGATGATAGTTGAAAGCCGCTTCTCCGGCGGCGTGTCCGCGGCGACCTTGCGCCAGCGCTCGATGGCGCGGTCCATCGCGTAGCTGAACGCCTCGATCACCAGCGCCTCGCGCGAGTCGAAATGCGCGTAGAAGCCGCCATGGGTCAGGCCGGCGTCCTTCATCAGGTCGGCGACGCCGATGCCGTGGGCGCCCCGCTCGCGCAGCCGCGTCGCGGCCTTCTTGACGATCCGCGCGTGGGTCTCCTGCTTGTGTTCTTTCGAATAGCGCATGCCGGTCTCATGGAATGTTTCTAATCATATAATAGCAGATTTGCGGCCCGAATGCTGCAGTTATTTCGCCTTGCCAGCGATTTTGGGTTCCCCGCCGAGCATCGAAAATGTCGCGGTCGCGTGCACCGCAAGATTGCCCCTGCCGTCGCGGACGAAACCCTCGGTGTAGCTGGTCTGGCGGCCGAGCTTGATCACCTTGCCTTCGGCGCTGATGGTGCCCGAACGCGCCGACAGCGGCCGCAGATACGTCAGCTTGAGGTCGAGCGTCACCGAGGTCTGCCCCGCCGGCAGCATGGTCGAGATCGCGCAGCCCATCGCGGTATCGAGCAGCGCCGCGGCGGTCGCGCCGTGCAGCAGGCCGATGGTGTTCTCGAGGCTCTCATGCGGCTCGAGTTCCATCACGATGCGGCCCTCGTCGACCACCGCCATGCGGAAACCGATCAGATTGGCCATCGGCGGCGGCGGCAACCGGCCATCTCGGATCGCGCGCATCGCCTCGATCCCGGACATCGGCAGCGCCGCCTTCGCCACCGGTCCGGGCGCCTGCCATTCCACCACGCGCGTGCGCGTTAGATCGGGCGAATGAAGATCGATGCTTTCGGCGGCGGTCATGACGGCTCCATTTATATGATGAATATAATTCTATAGATCCGCATCCCTCGGCGCAACCGCCGCGCCGGTCCCTTGACAGAGCCACACTTTGTCCGGGACATGGCCAAGTCATTCCGGGGCGACGCAAAGCGTCGAACCCCAATTCGCAATTGCGAATTGTGGAATCTCGAGATTTCGGGTCTGGTGCTTGCGCACCATCCCGGAATGACTTGTCGATCAATTCCTGCGCCGGGACCAACCCATGGACATGCTCAATCCCCACTGCGGCATCGACCGCGACTCCAGAGGCGTCGTCCGCCTCACGATCTGCAACGCCGGCAAGCTGAACATCGTGAGCTCAGCCGTCACCAACGGCGTGCGCGAGGGCTTTGAGCACCTGGCCGCCGACCGCGACATCCGCGTCGTGATCCTCGCCGGCGAAAGCGAGCGCAGCATGATCGGCGGCGCCGACATCAAGGAAATGGCGACGCTCGACCAGACATCCGCTGAAGCATTCATCAGCCGACTGCGCGACCTCTGCGAGGCCGTGCGCAAATTCCCGGCGCCGGTGATCGCCCGCCTGCCCGGCTGGTGCCTCGGCGGCGGCCTCGAGGTCGCGGCCGCCTGCGACGTCCGCGTTGCCGCACATGACGCGATGTTCGGCATGCCCGAGGTGCGCGTCGGCATCCCCTCGGTGATCCACGCCGCGCTGCTGCCGCGCCTGATCGGCTGGGGCCGCGCCCGCTGGCTGATGATGACCGCGGAGAACATCGACGCGCCGACCGCGCTCGCCTGGGGCCTGGTCGACACCGTGGCAAAGCCCGGCGGCCTCGACGACGCCGTCGAGCACACCGTCAAGGCACTGCTGGAATGCGGTCCCGAGGCGCTGCGGATCCAGAAGGACCTGCTGCGGCAATGGGAAGAGCTGCCGCTGACGGAATCGGTCAACCTCAGCGTCGGCGTGTTCGGAAAGTCGTTCCAGACCGGCGAGCCGCAGCGGCTGCTGCAGGGGTTTTTGGACCGCAAGCGGTAGATACCTTGTAGCCCGGATGGAGCGCAGCGAAATCCGGGGCAGCTTTATCGACTGGCGCCACCGCCCCGGATTACGCTTCGTTTCATCCGGGCTACGCTAGCTACCCGCGCTCAGCTCGAGACGGGGATCTCGATCAGGACCAGCGTGCCGCGGCCCGGCTCGCTCTCCAGCGCGATCCGGCCGCTGAGCGACGACACCACGGTATTGAAGGCGATGTGCAAACCGAGCCCGATATTGCCCCGCTCCCGCCCGGTGGTGAAGAACGGATCGAACACCCGTGCCTGCAAATCCTCGCGGATGCCGACGCCTTGGTCGGCGCAGGCGATCCGGGCGAGCGCCTGATCCGGCTGCGTCACCGTCATGGTGAAGCGTCCGCCGCCGCCATCGGGATAGGCGTGCGCCGCCGCGTTGAACGCCAGATTGCTGATCACCTGCGCCAGCGCGCCGGGATAGCTGTTGAGGATGATGCCTTGCGGGCACGTGACTTCGACGACCAACCCCTGACGGGACAACAGCGGCCCGAGCTTTGAGATCAGATCAGAGAGCCATCCGCCGAGTTCGAACGTGTGACGCTCCTCGTCGGCCTGATGAATGGCGACCTGCTTGAAGCTGTGCACCATCTCGGATGCACGATGCAGGTTTTCCGAGGTCAGTCGAAGGCCGTTCTCGATCCGTGCAATGCCCCGCGTCAGGTCGGAGCGGCGGACGGCGGTGCCGTTGAGCGCCTCGCTCATCGCGCGAAGGTCTGCCTCCATGGTGGTTGACGTGGTCAGCGCGAGGCCAAGCGGCGTGCTGACCTCGTGTGCGACACCGGCGACGAGCTGCCCGAGCGAGGCCAGCTTCTCGGCCTGCACGAGGTGCGATTGCGTCGCGTGCAGATCGCGCAACGAGGCTTCGGAGCGCTCCTTCTCCTGCTTCAGCGCCTGCGCCGTTCGAAATTGCTGGCGCGCGCGGAACTCGCGGGCGGCGACGGCGTAAAGCGACAACGCATAGGCGTTGATGACGAGGGAATGATTGATGAAGCGCAAGCCCGGCGGCAGCGCGGGCCCGAGCGATTCAGCGATGCACAGGGCAATCCATGTCGTGAGACAGAACACCGCCAGCGGCCCGATCCGCAGCGGCAGCATGGTCGAGACGAACAGGATCACCATCATCACGCCGGGTGCCGCATAGGTAAATCCCGAGGGCAGCACGAGGTAGACGCTCGGCAGCACGCAGCCCGGAACGACGCAATAGACCAGGAAGATCGTCTCGGCCCACAGCTTCATCGCCGGCACCGAGAGCAAGGCGGTCAGCGGCAGCAGGACCAGCACGGCGACCCCGCCGCGGATCGCCAGCGTGGTCGCCACCACGTCGGGATAGAGCACCCAATCCCAGAACGCATATCCGGCATAGGTGAAAGCGCCGAGCAGCATCGCGACCTGGGTCCAGCCGATATTGCCCCTCACGTACTGGTCGACAAATCGGCGCTCCTCGACGATGTCGTCGAAGCGCAGTCCAAGGCGGGTCAAAAGACGGAGCATTACGGTACTAAAGTATGAAAGGTCTTGGTGCTGGAATGGGAGCGTGGAAAATGATCTACGACAGCTTGCCTGCGCTGTCGCGTCCTTTTGGCGCATCGGCGACCGCGGCGCGGCATCGCGCCGCGCCCCTCACCGCGCGTTCGCCGGGGCGTGGGTCGGCCAGAGGTCGGCGCGCCAGTGCAGCGCGATCGCCAGCATGGCGATGAAGCCGGCGGCGGCGAGCAGCGTGCCGGTCGCGGTGTAGCCGATCAGGTCGATCAGGCTGCCGGCGGCGAGCAGCCCGAGCGGCAGGCCGTAGATCACCATCATGCGCACGCCCATGACGCGACCGCGCAGATGCGCGCTGGCATTGCGCATCAGCATCACGGCGGCCGAGATCATCGACATGCTCTGCGCGATGCCGGCGAGCAGCAGGCAGGCCATCGCGACCGGCATGGTCCGGAGCTCGACGAACACCAGGAGCATGGCGTACCAGGCGAGCGTCGCGCCGATCAGAAGCCGCGCGATGCGTACCCCGCCGGCCATGCTGAGCGTGATCGAGCCGATCAGCGAGCCCACCGCAAAGCTTGCCGAGAGATAGCCGAGCCCGGTCTGGTCGGTATGGAAGATGTCGCGCGCGACATAGGGCAGGAGACCGTTGGTGAGCGGGAACGCGGTGAGGTTGGCGAGGAACGCGACGCAGAGCGCGGCGCGCATGCCCGGGCCGCTCCAGGCATAGACGATGCCCTCCTTGAGGTCGCGCAGCAGCTTTGAGCCCGGCGCGTCGGCCGCGAGATCGGTCGTGCCATGCGACTTCGGGCGGCTCATGCAGAGCATCAGGATGGCGGCGACGAAATAGAAGCCAGCGATCCCGACATAGACATAGCCGATGCCGAGCGCCGCGAACAATCCGGCCCCGGTCAGGGCTCCTGCGATACGCGCCGAGTCCTGCGTGGTGCGCGCCAGGCTGATGGCGCCGACCAGCTGCTCCGGCGGCATGATGTCGGCGAGCAGCGCGCCGCGCACGCCGAGATCCGACGGGCGGATCACGCCCATGATCGCGACGATGATCATGACGTTCAGCGGGGCGAGATGCCCGGTCAGCGCCAGCGTCATGATGGTGCCGGCGAGCGCCGTATAGGCAAAGCGCATCACGGCAAGGAGATCGCGATGCCCCATGCGGTCGCCGATCATACCGACGACCGGCGCGACCAGCGTGCCGACATATTGCAGCGACGCCAGCACGGTCAGCAGCAGCACCGAGCCGGTCTCGACCATGATGTACCAGCCGAGCACCAGCGTCTCGACCTCGAACGCCCAGGAAGTGAGCAGATCGGACGGCCATTGAAAGCGATAGCTGCGGATGCGAAATGGCGCGAGCGCGGAGGTCCGCGTGGTCCCGCTCAAGGCGCGATGACGCGTGTCACGGCGTGTCCTGCCCTTTTTCCTTGTTCTTCTGGGTCTTGGTTCTTGGTCGTGCTTGCGGCGCTTTGAATCTGTCTCGAGTCGCTTGGGAAAATGCCCTGCTCCGGCAGCGTAGCGCCGAGGCGATTGGTGTCAATCGAAGCCGCCGCATGCGGCCATGCGCGATGGTATCCGCAGCGACGGGATGGCGCAGCCTCGCGAGTCGCAGGCCCTACACCGGCGGCACGGCGCGCCGCAGCATGAAATGGGTGGGTATGAAAGCGAGCAGCGGCAGGCCGATCATCAGGCCGGCCAGCCATACCAGCGGCGGCACGAAGCCTTGCGCCGCCCTGTCGCTGGTGCCGAAGACGTAATTGATGTTGACCGGAGTCATGCCAGGGTCCGGCCGCGGTCCCGGCATCACAAAGTAGCAGATCAGCAGCAGCGCCCATGCCAGCACGCTCCAGGCGATCAGCGCGCGCTGGTCATAGCCGAGCCGCCAGACCAGGAACAGCAGCAGGAACGGCAGCCAGCCGTGGAAGCCCGACAGGAACCGCAGGAACAGCGACAGGTTCTGGTCGAACATGTAGTCGGTCATTCCGGTGAGCGAGTAGCCGGCGACATGGGCGAGAAAGTCGATGACCCAGAACGTCTGCGGCACCAGCAGCCCGACGGCGCACATCGAAATCAACAGCGCGCTCTCGGTCCAGACCCCGATCAAGGTGAGGATCAGGCAGACGTCGCAGAAGTACAGGAAGTTGGTCGGCCCGTAGCAATAGGTGTACACCGGCACCAGGACCGCCATGAAGGCGCTGAAGCCGATCTTGACGGAGAGCGGAATGCGGGCGGACGGCTGCTCGACGGCGATCACGGACATTGCGGCGGGACTTTCCATTGCACGATCCGCCAGCCCTAGCGCCTGATCGGTAAACAGACCCGTATCCCGCAACCTTGAATTGATCGGCGTTCGGAATTCGGTTAACGCCAACTCAGCTGTGCCGGTACAGTTTTAGCTGCCCGCGCGCGAGTCGATCGTGCTAGCATGCCTGTTCCGAAGCAGCGGAGGACGACATGAACGCCTTCGAAGTTTTCGCGATCTACCTGACGCCCTTCGTGATCATCGCGATCGCAATCCGGCTGCTGATGAAGCGCCATGCCGTCGACCTGCCGGACGTGCAGAAACAAGCGGGCTCCGCGCCGAAGCGACGATTTCTGCTCGGCGCCTGGCGGTCGGATTAGATCAGGTCGCAGACAAGCTCGGATGCGCCGCCGCCCGGCGAAATTCTCAATCATTGATTTGCCCGACGGCGCAAGTCCTCGCGAGAAGAGAAACTCGGCGTACGTTCGGGCGATTCATGCCGCGAGAATGCGGACGTGTGACTCACAAGAGGCGCCAAACACTCGGTGTCGTCCCTGCGAAAGCAGGGACCCATAACCACCGATGCTGATTGTTGCGCGATGTTGGAACGACGAGTCTCTTCAACGACCTCCGCAGCGGCGTATGGGTCCCTGCTTTCGCAAGGACGACACCGGTGGAGACTCGTGTGCTCTCATTCTCCCTGGTGTCATCATGAATCGAGGACCATCCTGATCGTCGTCCTGGCGAAAGCCAGGACCCATTGCCCCAAATCTCAATTGTTGCGCGGCGCTGCGGCCACGATGCGGTTCATCACTGAATGCGGTGGGTATGGATCCTGGCTTGATTGCGGAACGATTCCAGCCCCCAACTCATGCGAACACGACATTTTGTCATGAGAGCCGCAGTTGCATTTTTTGCATCGCATCATATGATGACAGTAATTCAATCAAAACCCCGACCTAAAAAGGGACTTTTGACATGGCAACCAGCACCGATCCCGTCGTCATCCTCTCCGCCGCCCGCACCCCGCTCGGCCGCTTCATGGGCGAGCTCTCGCCGCTGCCGGCGCACAAGCTCGGCTCGCATGTGATCGGGGCTGCGCTGGAGCGCGCAAAACTCGCGCCCGAGCGCATCGACGAGGTGTTCATGGGCAATGTGCTGCCCGCCGGCCAGGGCCAGGCCCCTGCCCGCCAGGCCGCGCGCGGCGCCAGACTGCCGGATGCCACCGGCGCCACCACCGTCAACAAGGTCTGCGGTTCCGGCATGAAGGCGACCATGCTCGCCCACGACATCATCAAGGCCGGCTCGGCCGAGATCGTGCTGTCCGGCGGCATGGAGAGCATGAGCAATGCGCCGTATCTGTTGCAGAAGGCGCGCGGCGGCTATCGCGCCGGCCACGATCGCATCATCGATCACATGATGATGGACGGGCTCGAGGACGCCTACGAGACCGGCCGCTCGATGGGCGATTTCGGCGAGGCGACCGCGGAGGCCTATCAGTTCACCCGCGCCGACCAGGACGCGTTCGCGATGGAGACGCTGAGCCGTGCCCGCAAGGCGGTCGAGGGCGGCGCCTTCAAGGCCGAGATCGCGCCGATCACGCTCGCCGAGAAGGCCGGCCCGCGCATCGTCGCCAATGACGAGCACCCGCTGAAGGTCGATCCGGCGAAAATCCCCGGCCTGAAGCCGGCGTTCCGAGCGGGCGGCACCATCACGCCGGCCGCCTCCTCCGCCAATGCCGACGGCGCCGCGGCGCTGATCCTCAGCCGGCGCTCGCTCGCCGATCGCGATGGACTGCCGGTTCTGGCCGAGATCAAGGGCCACGCCACCCACAGCCAGGAGCCGCAGTGGTTCACGACAGCGCCGATCCCGGCGATCAGAAAACTGCTCGACAAGGTCGGCTGGAGCGTCGGCGATGTCGACCTGTTCGAGATCAACGAGGCGTTTGCGGTGGTCGCGATGGCGGCGCAGCGCGACCTCGGCATTCCCAGGGACAGGCTGAACATCAACGGCGGCGCCTGCGCGCTCGGCCATCCGATCGGCGCCACCGGCGCGCGGCTGATCGTGACGCTGCTGCACGCGCTGGAGGCGCAGAACCTGAAGCGCGGCGTTGCCGCACTGTGCATCGGCGGCGGCGAAGCCACCGCGATCGCGGTGGAGCGGGTCGCGCGCTGATCCACTGCCTGCCCTCATGGTGAGGAGTGCGAAGCACGTCTCGAACCATGAGGCCCGGTTCCCGGCCTGCATCCTTCGAGACGCCCGCTCTGCGGGCTCCTCAGGATGAGGTTATACAGAGTCCTAAAACGAGGGAACTATGGCATTTTAGCCATGGCGCCCCCGTGCCATATTGCGCATCACGCAAGGCTTTCACCGCAATCGATCTGGAACACAATGATCTCGAACTGGCTTGCTTCCACCCTCGCCCGCCGCAACATCCATTACGGCTGGGTGATGGTCGCCGTGACTTTCCTGGCCGCGCTGATCTCGGCCGGCACCGTCGGCGCGCCCGGCGTGTTCATCGTGCCGCTGCAGAAGGAATTCGGCTGGTCCACCGCCGAGATTTCCTCGGCGCTGTCGATCCGCTTCATCCTGTTCGGGCTGATGGCGCCGTTCGCCGCCGCGCTGATGAACCGTTACGGCCTGCGCAACGTGACGCTGGCGGCGCAGCTGATCGTGGTCGCCGGACTATTGACCTCGCTCGCCATGACCCAGGTCTGGCAGCTCATCCTGCTGTGGGGTGTCGTGATCGGAATCGGCACCGGGATGACCGCGCTGGTGCTCGGCGCGACCATCGCGGCGCGGTGGTTCGTGGCGCGGCGCGGCCTCGTGGTCGGCATCCTCACCGCGAGCGTCGCGACGGGCCAACTGGCCTTCCTGCCGCTGCTCGCGACGCTGACCGAGCGCTACGGCTGGCGTGTCGCGCTCGGGCTGGTCTGCGTCATGCTCGGCGTCGCCGCCTTTGCCGTGCTGATGGTGATGCGCGACCGGCCGAGCGACGTCGGCCTGCGTCCGTTCGGCGACGAGGGCACGGCGCCGCTTGCCGCGCCGCCGCCGGCCAATGCGCCGATCGTGGCCGCCGCGCTGGGCACGCTGCGGGACTCCGCGAAGTCGTCGGTGTTCTGGATCCTGTTCGCGACCTTCTTCGTCTGCGGCGCCTCGACCAACGGCCTGGTCCAGGTTCATTTGATCCCGATGTGCCTCGACTACGGCATCCCGCAGGTGCAGGCGGCAAGCCTGCTCGCCGCGATGGGGATCTTCGATTTCTTCGGCACCATCGTCTCGGGCTGGCTGTCGGACCGCTACGACAACCGCTATCTGCTGTTCTGGTATTACGGCCTGCGCGGGCTGTCGCTGCTGTTCCTGCCGTTCTCCGACTTCACGTTCTACGGGCTGTCGCTGTTCGCGATGTTCTACGGCCTCGACTGGATCGCGACGGTGCCGCCGACGGTGCGCCTCACCGCGCAGCGCTTCGGCGCCGAGCGCGCCAATCTGGTGTTCGGATGGATCTTCGCCGGCCACCAGCTCGGCGCAGGCGCCGCCGCGTTCGGCGCCGGGCTGTCGCGCACGATCTATCAAAGCTACCTGCCGGCGTTCTTCATTGCCGGTGCGCTGTGCATCTTTGCCGCGCTGATCGCGCTGGCGATCGCGCGGCCGCAGCCGAAATCGGTGGCGGAGCCGAAGCCGGTCGCGGCCTGAGGCCGCTGCCTGCCCGACGGGCGTCGGTCAGTACGACAGGATGGTGCGCATCCCGAACACCACGCTGTCCTTGATCCGATGCGTTTGCGTCGGATCGTTGGGATCGACGGCGCCGCCGCCGGGATGGGCGATGTATTGAAACATCGGCTGCATGGTGAAATTCGGGTTCACCACGTGCTGGTAGGTGATCTCGAGGATCGCCTCGTAGTCGCGGATCGGATACGGCGTGCCCGTGAAGATCTGGGTGTCGCGGTCGAGCGCGCGCGCGGCGTCCGAAATCCTGGCATAGATCGCGGCGATGCCGAACCGATCGTCCGGATACGTCTCGCTGAAGCCGGTGAACAGGAAGCCGCCGTCGACATAGGTGCTGATCAGATTGCGGTCCGACGGGCTGACCGAAGCGCGCATGAAGAACGCGACGCCCTTGTCAGCGCCCGGCCTGGCGCGCGCGAGCAGCTGCTCGTAGACCATGAAGATGCCGTTGTCCCGCCGCAGCCATCGCGTGTCGCCGGAGCTGTCGGGATCGGCGAGCGACAGCCCGTCGGCCGAGAAGCGCTGGTCGGCGAACGAGCCCATGTGATACCAGGCGCCGCCGGTGAGGGTCGCCGGCAGCCGGCTCTCGCCAATCTCGAACTTGTATTTGAGCTGGCCGATCCACCATGGCGGATCGTTGACGCGAAAATTCAGCCCGTGGGCGTTCAAGATCTGCGGATCGTCCGTCCCCTGCGGCGGCGAAGCCGAACCGTCGAACAGTGCGAGATAGGCGGTGATGCGGTCGGACAGATTGGCCTTGAACCGGATGCCGGGCACGGCAAGAGGCGGCGACGGTCCGCCGGCCGGCAGAATGGTGCCGACAATGCCGGGCCAGCCCAGCGCCGAATTGATGAAGATGTCGTCGTACTGGCTGTCGATGAACTCGACGTCCGAGCCCTGCTGGCCGACGCGCACCGAAAGTTTGCCGCCGAGCAGCTTCTGCTCGATCCAGAATTCATAGAGCCGCGTCGCCGGCAGCGACTCGACGCCGGACACCAGGAACAGGTTGCCGACATAGCTCCGCGACAGCCCGTCGCCGTGGATCTGGTACATGTTGGCGTGGAAGGTCGCGCCGTTCCAGCCCATCGCCTTCTCGAGGTCGATGGTGGTGCCGAGATCGAGACGGCCGGTATAGGCCGCGCCGTTGCTGACGCCGCCGGAGGCGTTGGAAAACCCCTCACCGATATAGGTCAGGCTGAACTGGTAGCCGGCCTCCTCGAGCGCAGCACGCGTATCCGCGATCCGATCGGCCACGGCCTTGTCTTCCGCATGCGCCGGCGCGCCGAGCGCGAGGGCCGCGGCCACCAACATCGCGCGGGAAAGAACTCTGCACATCGGGAATGCCGCGGTGCGCTCGCGCTATTTGACGATGCCGAGCCGCCGCATCAGCAGATAGGCCAGCAGCGCCGACCCGGCCAACAGGCCTGCGGCCACCAGAAATCCGCTGTCGACATCGGTCAGCGGCAATCCCTTGGTGTTCATGCCGAAGATGCCGGTGACGAGCGTCGGCGGCAGCAGCATCATGGTGACGACGGACAATGCGTGGAGGTGCTTGTTGCTCTCCTCCTCGAGCTTGAAGCGCAGCTCCTCCTCCAGCAGGCGGCTGCGCTCGTGCAGTTCGACGATGTCGTGGTCGAGACCGTCGAGCCGCTGCGCGAGCTTGCCAGCCTGCAGCCGCAGCGCCGGGCTGAGATCGTCGGTGCTCTTCTGCTCGAGCCGGTGGAACAGCACGCGCAGGCCCGCGAGCTGGCGATGCAGGCGCACGCAGGTGCGGCGCATCCGGCTCAGATTCTTGCGCAGTTCGGATCCGGTATCCTCGGCGAGCACCCGCTCCTCGATCGCGTCGATATCGGTGCCGATCTTGTCCGCCATGCGGTCCATGGTGTCGGCGATCTCGTCGACGATCTTCTCCAGCAGCGCCGCGACGCTGCCGACGCGATGGCCGCCCTCGAGCACGCGGCGCGTCGCATCGGCAGAGCACAGCGCCTGATGGCGGCCGCTGATCAGGAGACGCTCGGTCATCGCGAAGCGGAGGAAGCCGGTCTCGCGGGTGGCGGCTTCGACATCCCGCACCAGGTCGGAAAACACGCCGTAGACGCAATTGTCGACGACGTGGATCTGCTGGAAATTGTCATTCGACAGCAAGAGGTCCCGCGCCAGTTGCGGGATGTGCATGTTGGCGAGCCACGCCCGGGTGCGGACGTCGGTCAGGTTGAAGTGCAGCCACAGCCTTCCGTCATGGCTCGGCTCGATCGGCGCATCGATCGGAAGCGCCTCGGCGCGGCCGTCGTGATGCAGGCGAAACGCCCAGACCAGACCGGGGACCGCCTCGCGGGTCAACAGCGACCCGACCGGAGCGGGAGGTGGATCAGCCAGCATGGCCGGCCTCCAAAGCAACCGCGCGAAATGACATGCCCAAACCCTCGCCCACGCGCAAAACCGAGCAAGCGCGTCCTTCGTCACAACATTGGAGGACGCGGCCGTTACAGTTTTATGTCAGCGCCAGCCCTACTCGGCGGCCAGGCCGGTCGGCGCGGCCGCTTCTGCCGCTTCCTTGTTGTAGTCGTGGACCACGCGACCGAACGGCAGCGTCAGATCGGCGAGGAAGTGATGCGCGCCGACGACACGCTTGACCGGGAAATCGGCGACCGGTGCATTGACATGCGGCACCAGGTGCAGCCGGCCCGGTCCGATCCAGGAGCCCTTGACGACGATGTCGGTCAGGTTGATCGCGACCAGCTGGCAGACCTCGAGATGGCCGTCGACGCCGGGGATCATCTTCAGATTAACTTGCGTCTTCGACAGCGTAGCGCGCGTGACGTCGCCATTGCCTGCCATGCTCTCGTGCTTGTAGCCCATCGTGCCCATCGCGACGAGCTGGCCGGCATATTCCAGCGTGCCGGTCAGCGTGTCCTTGACGATCTCGAGCTTGGGATGGGCGTACTTCTTCGGAAAGCCCCAGATCTCGCGGCCGGCCGCGATCGGCGGATCATCGTCGAGGTACATCTGACAGACGAAATTGACCTCTTCGCCATGCAGGCGCGCGGGGATCACGAGGCCGGACTCGGTGTAGCTGCCGAAGCCGGAGCTGTCGGGCATCTTGATCCATTCGTAATGGACGATCGCCTGCTCGATCGGCTCCAACGGCTCGGGCAGGCCGGCGCGGATCAACTCCGGATCGGTCTCATAGGTGATGACGAGGAACTCGCGATCGATGAAGCGATACGGACCGGCGGGATAGCTCGGGCCGGCGGCCGGCATCGACGGAAGCTTGAGCAGATCTTCCCTGCGCATCGCAATAACCCCCTGTTTGAAAAATTTGCCCGGAAGCTAACGACCGAGATTGACAGCGATGTGAGGGATTTCCGTCAGGTGCATGACCTGCGGTTGCGCTTGCGTGACCCGCGTCGCGCTGCCGAGGCCAATGCTAACCATGCAGGCAGGCATGCCGGATGCGCCGTGCGTGGGCGCCGCAATTGTCATCACCGCGTCATCGGCGCGCTGAATTCTCGCCGCGAATTTTTGGAGTGTCTGATATGGACGCGCGAACCCCGCATTTCGACGACATCGATCACGCGACGCCGGGCTGGCGCCCCGAGGGCTGCGATCGCGTGGCCCTGGTCCTGCAGGGCGGCGGCGCACTCGGCGCCTATCAGGCCGGCGTCTATCAGGCGCTGCATGAATCCAACATCGAGCCCGACTGGGTGTGCGGCGTCTCGATCGGCGCAATCAACTCGGCGATCATCGCCGGCAATCCGCCCGAAAAGCGGCTGGAGCGACTGCACACATTCTGGGATCGCATCACCAGCCGCAAGATCTGGCACTACACGCCGGACGGCGACGTCTTCCGCAAGGCGCGCAATCTCACCAGTTCATGGCTGACGACGACGCTCGGGCAGCCCGGCTTCTTCACCCCGCATCAGACCAATCCGTGGTTCAGCCTGGCCGGCGCGCGTACCGCCATCAGCTACTACGACACCACGCCGCTGCGCGAGTCCCTGCTCGAGCTGGTCGATTTCGACCGCATCAATTCCAAGACAATGCGCTTCGCGGTCGGCGCGGTGAACGTGCTGTCCGGCAACTTCATCTATTTCGACAATGCCCATGACGAGATCATTCCCGAGCACATCATGGCGAGCGGCGCGCTGCCGCCGGCGCTGCCGATGGTGAAGGTCGGCACCGATCATTTCTGGGACGGCGGCATCGTCTCCAACACGCCGCTGCAGCATCTGCTCGACCAGGAAGACAACATGAACTCGCTGGTGTTCCAGGTCGACCTGTTCTCGGCGCGCGGCGCGCTTCCGCGCGACATCCAGGACGTGATGGCCCGGCACAAGGACATCATGTATTCGTCGCGCACCCGCTACAACACCGACGTCTATCGCAAGACCTACAATCTGCGCACCGCCCTGCACAACGCGCTGGGAAAAATCCCCGACGATCAGCTCTCGGACGAGGAACGCCAGCTCAAGAAGGCAAACGCCCGGCTGCCGGGCATCACGCTATTGCAGCTGATCTATCAGCAGAAGGCCTATGAGGGCGACGCCAAGGACCACGAATTCTCTGGCACCTCGATGCGCGAGCACTGGGTGAGCGGGCACGAGGACACCAAGCGCTCGCTGAAGCGGCGCGAATGGATCAAGATGCCCGAGAACGGCATGGGCATCGTGATCCACGACGTGCATCGCGAAGCCGAGTAGACAAGGTCGTCATTGCCGGGCTTGCCCCGGCAATCCATCCCGCTTCGAATGACTCATTTGATGGATGCGCGGGTCAAGCCCGCGCATGACGCGTTGAGGTCGAGGAACCTTACGGCCGCGTCGACATGTTGCTCGGCGGCCCGGCCTTGCGGATCGGTTCAGCAAGGCGCGCGAACTCGCAGAGCAGCGAGCGCGTCTTGCGCGGGTCGATCACCTCCTCGACCCAAAACTTCTCGGCCGAGCGGAACGGCGAGCGCAGCTTGTTGAGGCGATCCTCGATCTCGCGCAGCTTGGCGGCGGGATCGGCGGCCGCATCGATCTCGGCCCGATAGGCCGCCTCGATGCCGCCCTCGAGCGGCAGCGAGCCCCAATAGGCCGACGGCCACGCATAGCGCATCGAGAAGCGGTTGGCCGGCTGATGCACCACGCCGGCGACGCCGAAGGCGTTGCGGATGATGATGGTACACCACGGCACCGTGCTCTGGTTAACCGCCGCCATCGCCCGCACGCCATGGCGGATGGTCGCCGTCTTCTCCGCCTCGAGCCCGATCATGAAGCCGGGGCAGTCCATCAGATAGACCACCGGCAGATGGAAGGTCTCGGCGAAGTCGACCCAGCGCACCACCTTCTGGCAGGCGTCCGCGGTCCACGAGCCGCCATAGTGGAAGGGATCGCTGGCGAGCAGCAGCACCGCCCTGCCCTCGATCCGCGCCAATCCGGTGATGATCGGGCGGCCGAAATTGCTGGCGACCTCGAAGAACGAGCCCTTGTCGACCACCGCATCGATGATCGGGCGCATCTTGTAGACCTGCTTGCGATTGCGCGGCACTGCCTTCAGCAGTGATTCCTCGGCACGCTCCGGATCGTCGGTGCAGGGAACGGTCGGCGGCAGGTCGTAGACCGACGACGGCAGATAGGACAGGAAGCGCCGCGCGTAGTCGAACGCCTCCTCTTCGGTCTCGACGGCCTGATCGATCGCGCCGGCGCGGGTCTGGATGTCGGCGCCGCCGAGCTCCTGCTTGGTCAGATCCTGCCCCAGGCGCTTCACCACCGGCGGGCCGGCGACGAACATCGCGGAGCTCTTGGTCATCACCGAGTAATGCGTGGCGGCGAGCCGCGCGGCACCAAGGCCCGCGACCGAGCCGAGCCCGAGACCGACCACCGGCACGCGCGCCAAATTGGCGGTCGTGTACCAGTACCAACGCGTACCGCCGACGCCGCCGGGAAGATTGGCCGCGCCCCTGGTCTCGATCGTCTTCACCGAGCCGCCGCCGCCCGAGCCCTCGATCACGCGAACGATCGGCAGGCGGAAGTCGTGCGCCATCTCCTCCGCCATCAACGGCTTGGCGGAAATCGATGCATCGGCCGAGCCGCCGCGCACGGTGAAGTCGTCGCCGACCACGACCACGGTGCGGCCGTCGACCCTGGCGCGGCCGAACACGCAGTTCGCCGGCGTCAGATGCTTGAGTTCGTTGCTTTCGTCGTATTCGGCGATGCCGGAGATGGCACCGACCTCGTGGAAGCTGCTCTGGTCGACGAGCTTGTCGATACGCTCACGAACCGTGAGCCGGCCCTGGTCGCGTTGCCGCTTGACCTTGTCAACGCCTCCCATCTCCCGCGCGAACGCTTCGCGGCGGGCGAGGTCGTCGAGTTCCGGCTTCCAGTTCATTCACTGCTCCCGTCTTGAGGATTTTGTTGTTGTTATGGGCGGTCACCGGAAGCGACTTGCGCTCGATCCGATTGCTGAAGATGTCGCCGTCGGCACCTTCGAGCAGGCTGCCGAGCGCGGCGGCGAGTTCGACCATTTGCGGCGCGACCTCGCGGTGCAGCCGCGCCTCGTCATACATCGCCGAGAGCAGGCCGATCGTGGTGACCACATAGGTCTGGTACTGCGGCGACCACAGCGGCACCGCGACGCCGTTGATGTGCGGGCTCCACAGGCCGCAGGCGACGACGTAGCCGTGCTCCTGCAAATGCCTGCGGTTGGCCTCGATGCGCGGCGTCAGCATCTTGGCGCTTTCGGGCAGCTCGCCTTCCATCTCCGCGATCAGCGCATCGCCGATCGCGGGATCGAGCGCAGCCGTATAGGCGTGGCCGGCGGCGGTGGTCGCCATCGAGATGCGGCTGCCGGTGGCCTCATGCAGGCCGAGCGCGTTGGCCGCGCGGGCGAACTCCAGATAGACCAGATGAAAGCGGTCGGGGATGACGAAGCCCACCGTGCCGGGCAACTGATCGGCGACATCCTGCAGGCGCAGCCGGATCAGATTGCGCAGCTGCAGCCCCTTCATCATCGTGGTGCTCATTGCGACCGCGCTCGGGCCGATGCGATATTTCTGGTCGCGCGGCAGATAGACCAGCTGTCCCATGCGCGTCAGCGTGTGCGTCAACCGCGACACCGTCGAACGCGGCAGTCCGCAGCGGTTCGAGATCTCGAGATTGCCGAGCCGGGCTTCGTGTCCCTCGAAGCATCGCAACACGTCAAAGGCGCGCGACACCACCTGGATGACATCGCCATCGCCTGTCTCGCTGGCGAGCATTCCCTGCCTGCTAAGCCGTTCCGAGCGCCTTCCCATCTGTTTGGCTCCATTCCGTCCTGCGGAATAAAATTCCACTTGCAGAAGAAGCTACCTCAGGCAATCTGCCGCCACAACAAAAAGCCGTTCGCCGGATGAAATTTCCGCAAGACGGTATCGGAGAGTGGAATGCCAGAGATCAAGGTTGTGACCGAAGTTGCCGGGCGCGTTTGCGCGCTTCCTGTCGAGACCGGCAGCAGCATCGGCAATGGCGACGAGATTGCGTTCGTCGAAGCGATGAAGATGGAAATACCGGTCACGTCGACGGCAGCAGGCAAAATCAAGTCGATTCTGGTCAAGATCGACGATGTCATCGCCGAAGGCCAGGCAGTCGCGATCGTCGAGACCTGAGATCCCGTCCTTGCCGTCCGGCCGCGACAATCTGTCCGGTGATGCAGCGGCCGAAATCGCCGGCTTGCGCCGGAGGTAGCGTTGCCATCGCCGGATCACGATGCAATCATCCCGCCCGGAAAAGTTTCGCACAGCGAAACAAAGGGAGGAAATTATGATCCATCGGCTGATGGCGCTCGCGCCTGCCGCTCTTGCCGGCATTTCGATCTTCGCTGCCCTGCCCGCCTCGGCCGAGGACATCAAGCTGCCGCCGACCATGGCGGTGACCGCCTACGACACCGGCACCGCCGGCTTCAACATCGCGGTCGGCGTCGGCAAGATGATGAAGGACAAATACGGCACCGACGTCCGCGTGCTGCCGGCCGGCAACGACGTCGCGCGGCTCGCGCCGTTGCGCGCCAAGCGCGCGATCTCGTCGGCGATGGGATCGGGCACCTATTTCGCGCAGGAAGGCGTGTTCGAGTTCGGCGCCAAGGAGTGGGGCCCGCAGCCGCTGCAGCTCATGCTGTCGTCGGTCGACTGCAATTGCGGCGCGCTCGGCGTGGCGGCCGATGCCGGCGTCAAGGAAATGAAGGACCTTCGCGGCAAGCGCGTCGGCTTCGTGGTCGGCTCGCCGGCGCTGAACCAGAACTCGCTCGCGATGCTTGCGTTCGGCGGCCTCACCCAGAAGGACGTCAAGATTGTCGAGTTCGCGAGCTACGGGGCGATGTGGAAAGGCCTGATCAACAACGACACCGATGCCGCGTTCGGCACCACGATCACCGGCCCGGCCAAGGAAGCCGAGACCTCGCCGCGCGGCCTGATGTGGCCGCCGCTGCCCGCCGACGACAAGGAAGGCTGGGCACGGGTGAAAAAGGTCGGCTCGTTCTTCTTCCCGCAAACCGCAACATGCGGCGCCGGCATCTCGCCGGACAAGCCGATCCAGCTCGGCAATTACCCCTATCCGATCTTCGTCGCCTATGCCGCGCAGCCGGCCGACCAGATCTATGCGGTCACCAAGGCGATGATCGTCAACTACGACGCCTACAAGGATTCGGCGCCCGGCGCCGCCGGGCTCGGCGCCGACCGGCAGACCAAGAACTGGGTCGTCCCCGTGCATCCCGGTGCGGTGAAGGCGCTCAAGGAAGCCGGCCACTGGAGCGACGATCAGGAGGCGCACAACAACGCGCTTTACAAGCGCCAGGAGGTGCTGGCCGCCGCCTGGACGGATTACGGCAAGTCGAACCCGCCGTCGGACGACAAGGCCTTCCTCGATGGCTGGATGAAGGCACGCGCGGCCGCGCTTGCGAAAGCCAATATGCCCAACGGCTTTGAGTGAGGCCCGCCAACGCGCGATGAGATCGGGTTAATCGTGATCGCGCTTCAGCTCGTTTGAGCATGATGTTCCCGGAAAACCGCTTCGCACTTTTGCGGATCATGCTCTAGGCTACGGGCAAAAACGGACAACATTGGGGGATGCGTAATGCCCGAGAACGCCGCGGCTGCGCCTGCGAAAAGAATCGAGTTTGAAGATCCGCATGCCGGTCTCGACAATCTGCAGGAGGCCGAGGTCACGCGCGTGCGCACCCTGCGCGGCGTGTGGCGCTGGGCGCTGGTGGTCGCAACCGCAGCAACCATCCTGCTCTGCATCAACCAGCAATTCTCGCTGCGCTTCTTCATCGACTATACCCAGCTCAACACTGAGTACTTCTATCTGTTGATCGCGCTGATGCTGCCCTTCACGTTCCTGATCTTCCCCGGATCGGAGCGCGCGCCGCTGAACCGCATTCCCTGGTATGATCTCGCGCTTGCCGTCGCGACCTTCGCCGCCTCGATCTGGCTGATGCTGAACGTGCGCAAGGCGGCGCAATATGGCTGGGAGTCCGACGGCGCCCCGCGGAACGTCATCATCGCCGGCCTCGTGATGTGGGTGATGCTGATGGAGGCGCTGCGCCGGACCGGCGGCTGGAGCCTCCTGCTCAGCGTGCTCCCCTTCACCGTCTATCCGCTGTTCGCCGAGGCCAGCTGGCTCGGCCCGTTCCGCGGCTCGCAGCTGACGCTCGACCAGACCACGGCCTACCACGTGCTGTCGGGCGAGAGCCTGCTCGGCATTCCGATCCAGGCCTTCGCCGACACCGTGATCGGCTTTTTGGTGTTCGGCACCGCACTGATGATGACCGGCGCCGGAAAATTCTTCATCAACCTCGCCTTCGCGCTGTGCGGCACGTTCCGCGGCGGCGCCGCCAAGGTCTGCATCTTCGCCTCCGGCCTGCTCGGCATGATGTCGGGCTCGATCGTCTCCAACGTGCTGACCGCCGGCACCATGACGATCCCGGTCATGAAGAAGAGCGGCTTCCGCGCCTCCTATGCCGGCGCGATCGAGGCCTGCGCCTCCACCGGCGCCGTGCTGGCGCCGCCGGTGATGGGCGCCACCGCGTTCGTGATCGCGCAGTTCCTCAATATCAGCTACGCGGAGGTCGCGGTGGCCGCGATCATCCCTGCGGCGCTCTACTATGTCGGCCTGTTCATGCAGGTGGACTCCTACGCCGCGCGCCACGGGCTGAAAGGCATTCCGCGCGCCGAGCTGCCGCGGGTGATGGATACGATCAAGAACGGCTGGTACTACGTCTTCGTGATCGCGCTATTGATCGTGATGCTGCTCTATTTCAAGCGCGAAAGCCACGCGCCGTTCTACGCCACCGCGCTGCTGCTGGTGCTCAACCAGATCTTCTCCAAGGAGACCCGCTGGACGCTCGGGACGATCGGAAAATTCCTCGAGGTCAACGGCCGCACTTTCGTCGAGCTGGTCGGCATCCTCGCCGGTTGCGGTCTCCTGATCGGGGCGTTCTCGATGACCGGCGTGGTCTCGAGCCTTGCCAACGATCTGTTGACGCTTGCCGGCGACAACGCGTTCCTGCTGCTCGCGATGTGCGCCTTCACCAGCCTGATCCTCGGCCTCGGGCTGACCACCACCGCTTGCTACATCTTCCTCGCCATCCTGGTCGCGCCCGCGCTGGAGAAGCTCGGGCTGAACCGGATGGCGGTGCACATGTTCATCTTCTATTGGGGCATGCTGTCGTCGATCACGCCGCCGGTCGCGATCGCCTCCTTCGCCGCGGCCGGCATTGCCGGCTCGCCCGCGATGAAGACCGGTTGGGAATCGATGTGGGTCGGCAGCATCATCTATTTCATCCCATTCTTCTTCGTGCTGAACCCGGCGCTGGTGATGCAGGGGCCGAGCCCCTATCTCGCCGGCCTCGGCCTGATGGCGCTCGCGGCATGCGGCACGCTGTTCATCTGCGGCGGCATCCAGGGCTACCAGGCCTTCGTCGGCGATCTCCGCGGCGCCGGTGCCCTGGAATGGCCGCTCCGGGTGCTGCTGGTGATCGGCGGCTTCGTGCTCGCGACGCCCGGCGGCGGCATCAACCCGCTGTCGCAGCTGCAGGTGTCGCTGCTCGGGCTCGCGATCCTCGCCCCGACTGTGCTGGTCGCCTTGCTGCTGGTCCGCCGTCAGGCGCTGGTTCCGAACCAGTTGCGCGCGCCCTGATTGCGATGCACAACAGGAGGCGATGAAACGATCGCCTCCTCCCGTCACCGCCACCACCACGGCCTGGTCCAGCTCGAAGCCGCCGCTGCTGCGGTTTCTGCACACGTGTTACGCAGACTTCCTGCCGGAGGCCGCCGGCGCGGTTGCCGACTACATCCCCGAGCTCGGCAAGGCCGACCCTGCCCATTTTGGCATCAGCCTGGCGACGCTCGACGGCCACGTCTACGAGGTCGGCGACACCAGGGTGCCGTTCACCATCCAGTCGATGTCAAAGCCGTTCGTGTTCGCGCTGGCGCTGGATACGCTGGGCGCCGAGCGGGTGGAAAGCGTGATCGGCGTCGAGCCGTCCGGCGACCCCTTCAATTCGATCCGGCTCAATGCCGAGAACCATCCCTTCAATGCGATGGTCAATGCCGGCGCGATCGCCTGCTCCGGCCTGCTCCACGCCGACAAGGGCGACGGCGCGTTCGACTTTATCCGCCATGCGCTCGGCCGCTTCGCCGGCCGTGAGCTTGATGTCGACGAGGCGGTCTACGCCTCCGAGAGCGCCACCGGCGACCGCAACCGGGCGATCGGTTATCTCCTGCGCACCAACAGCGTGATCACCGAGAACGTGCCTGCGGTGCTCGACGTCTATTTCCGGCAATGCTCCATCCTGGTCACCGCGCGCGACACCGCCGTGATGGCGGCGACGCTCGCCAATCGCGGCATCAACCCGCTGACCGAGGAGCAGGTGGTGACGCCTTATGCCATCGCGCGCACGCTGTCGGTGATGACCTCGTCGGGCATGTACGACTACGCCGGCGAATGGATCTACCGCGTCGGCATCCCCGCCAAGAGCGGCGTCGGCGGCGGCATTCTGGCCGCGCTGCCGGCGCGGCTCGGGCTCGGCAGCTATTCGCCAAAACTCGACAAGCACGGCAACAGCGTGCGCGGCATCAAGGTGTGCGAGACGCTGTCGGCGCATTACGACCTGCATATGCTGAACCGCAGCGACGACGCGCGCCACAGCATCATCGCCGACTACAATATCGGCAAGAACCCGTCGCGGCGGGTGCGCCGGCCGCAGGAGCAGGAGATCCTGGCAAGGCATTTCCAGGAAGTTCGCGTGATCGAACTGGTCGGCACCCTGTCGCTCTCCAACGTCGACTATGTCTCGCGCCGCCTCGCCGGCCGCCCGCGGCCGGAATTCGTGATTTTCGATTTGCGCCGCGTCACCGCGACGACCCGTGCGGGAGCGAGGCTGGTGGCCGAGGCCTTCCAGGAACTGGCCGAGCTCGGCGTCACCGTGATCCTTTCCGGCATCAAGCGGACCTCGCGCGAATGGGCGACGATCAGCGAGTGGACCAGGCGGCTCGGCAATATCAGGGATTTCTACCTGCTCGACACTGCGATCGAGTGGGCCGAGGACCAGATCGTCTACCGCTACGGCGGCTCGATCGACTTCCTCGAGACGACAGAACTTTCCGAGCAGCCGCTGCTCGCCGGATTGAGCGAACAGGAGATCGCCGACCTCACCCCGCTCTGCACGGTCAGGACCTACCAGCCCAATGAGAAGATCATCGCCGCGGACAGTGAGGCGACCTCACTGTACTTCCTGCGCAGCGGCGTGGTCCACGTCACCCTGCCCGACGGCATCCGGCTCGCGACGCTGACCGCCGGCATGGCGTTCGGCGAGATGGCGCTGTTGGAGCCGAAGCGGATCGCGGACGTGGTCGCCGACATGTCGGCGACCACCTACGAAGTGACGATCGAGGATTTCGAGCGCTTCCGCGAGCAACATCCGCGCGCCGGCGAGCGGATCATGCGCAACCTCGCGCAAATCCTCGCCGAACGGCTGATCCTGGCGAATGCCAAGGTCGATCTGCTGACGTCGGGGTAGGTCTTGTCGTCGGAGGTTGTGAGCTCGTCTCGCTCTCGCAACCCGTCATGCCCGGGCTTGACCCGGGCATCCACGTCTTGGTCTCCCATTGACGAAAGACGTGGATGGCCGGGTCAAGCCCGGCCATGACGTATGGTAAGCCCTAGTCCAGCAAGGCTGGCAACAATGCAAGTGGAGACAGGCTCGAATGCTCGCGCCTAGCTCACCACTTCCGTCACCGGCTGCATGTCGATCTCGAAGGTCTCGAGAAATTTCGACGTCATGATGTAGAATCCGACCGAGAGCTGCAACTCGATCAGCGCGGCCGGCGTCAGCTTCGCCGCGATCGTCTTGAAGGTCGTGTCGGTCGGCTTCTTCAGCTTGACGATCTCGTCGGTGAAGGCGAGCGCCGCGCGCTGCACCTCGTTGAAGCAGGTTGCGGACTGCCAGTCCTCGAGCGCAGCGTTCTGCTCGTCGGTGACGCCGACATTCTTGCCGATGCGCTTGTGCGCGACGATCTCGTAGGGTGCCTCGCAGAGAATGCCGGTGCGCGTGATCGCAAGCTCGCGGACGACGGGATCGAGTTCGCCCTTGTGGCGGATCGCGCCGCCGAGCCGGCAGTACTGTTCAAAGTAGCTTGGCGAATGCGCCATCATGCGAAAGATGTTGGCGTTGCGGTTCTTGTCGAGGATCTCGCGGGTACGCGGGCTTGCCTTCGCGGGATCGGAGTAGTCGATACGGGCCATTTCCTAACCTTGATCTTGCTGTCGTTTCTGTCGGGTTCCGAAACACTAGAGCCTTTTCCGTTCCGATGAAATCGGAACGGGGCTCTAGATCCTTGTTTTGACGCGTTTTCTTCACGCGAACCGGTATCCACTTCGCTCGAAAACGCTCTGTACGGGCTGCTGTCGCAGGAGCAACACGCGCGAGTCAAATTGCCGCCGCATTCCCAGACAACCTTGTCACAGTCGATATTCGCTGAGTGGGGACTCGTCAAAAGCGGATGCTCGACGCGGGGTGTTCCGAGTAAAAAATCTGGCCGTCTTGCGCGCAATTCGCGCAACGATGAGTCACGCCCAAGTCTAGGGGAAACGCATGAAGGAAGCCACCAAGAGGGCGGCCTCGGAAGCGCTTGCGCAAATGCTGGCGGTGACGGCGATGCTCGTCATCGCCAGCTTCATCTTTTATTGGCACTGAGGCATGATCCGGAAAAGTGTGTAGCGGTTTTCCGAAAGATCATGCCCAAACAGGTTATCCGCAAACTATGAGGGGCAAGAGCGAACCAGTTCAGCTTGGTCTTGCGTTCTGACTGGATCGTTCAGCCCCTCATTTTGCCTTTGCGAAATATGGAACCAGCCGTCCCGCGAATTGCGTGAAGCGCGCCGCGACCTTGTCGCCGATGGCGAGGTCGTTGTCGCCATGGGCCATCATGCGAAAGCCCTCGTCGGCATCGACAAGCACGATGTTGTACGGCACATGCGCCCGCGTCTCCGGCGTCGCGGCGCGGCAGACCAGCGAGGTCGCATACACCACCCCCGCCCCGCTCGCGCGATGCTCGACAAGATCGGGCGAACCGCAGGCGGCGCAAAAGCTGCGGCGGAAATATTGCCGCGCGCCGCAGGCGTTGCAGCTCTGGTAGACGATGGCTTCAGTGCCCTGGGTCCAGTCCGCGATCGGTCCGCTCATCGCACGCGCTCCAGGAACATGCTGACATGCGACGACAGCACCCCGCCGTCGCCGTGCAGCAGCGCCACCGAGGCGTCGCGCACCTGACGGTTCTCGGCACGGCCGGTCATCTGCAGATGGGTTTCGACCAGATGCGCCATCGCGCCGCCGACGCCGCAATGGCCGTAACTGAGCAGGCCGCCATGGGTGTTGAGCGGCATCTCGCCATCCTGATTGAAATAGCCGGCGCGCACCCGCGCCGCCGCCTCGCCGCGTCCGGCAAGGCCGAGATCCTCCAGCAGCATCGCGAGCGTGATCGTGAAGCTGTCATAGACCGCGGCGTAGCGCACGTCCGAGATCGCGATACCCGATACGTCTTTCGCCTTCGCGATCGAAATCTCGGCGCCGAGCTCGCTGAGCGCGGGCGCGGCGGTGATATGCTGATGGGTATGCGCCTGGGCACAGCCGCGGACGCGGACCCGCCGCTCGCCGGTCGGCTCGCGGCTGATCACGCACGCCGCGCCGCCGTCCGACACCGGGCAGCAATCGAGCAGCTTGAGCGGCATCGCCACCGGCTTGGAGGCCATCACGTCGGCAACCGTGATCGGGTCGCGGAATTGCGCGCCGGGATGCGTCAGCGCGTGCTTGCGCATCAGCACCGCGAATTCGGCGAGATCTTCCTGCGTGAGGCCGTATTCATGCATGTAGCGGGTCGCGACCAGGCCGTAATAGGCCGGGATCGTCGGCCCCAGCGTCACCTCGTAGTCGGGATGCCCGACCTGGGCCAGCGCCTGGATCGAGGCGTCGCGGCTCTGCCCGGTCAGCCGGTTCTCGCCGCCGACCACCAGCACGTGCTTTGCGACGCCGGCGTCGACGAGGTGATGCGCCAGCATGGTCATCGCAAGCCCGGTGGCGCCGCCGACCTGCACGGCGTGCGCGTAAGACGGGCGAATGCCGAAGTGCTCGGCGAAGACCGTGGCCAGCATGATGTGCGGCGAGACCGTGGAGTAGCCGCACAGGATGCCGTCGATGTCGGAGCGCGTCAGCCCGGCATCCGAGATCGCAAGCTCGGCCGCCCTGCTCATCAGGTCGAGCGAGGACAGGCCCTCATGCTTGCCATAGGACGTGAGGCCGACGCCGGTGACGAAGCTCATCTGTTCACCTCCCCTTGCAAAGGGGAGGTCGGCTTGCGCAAGCAAGCCGGGTGGGGATCTGTCTCCACACCACCCGCTCTCGCCTGTGGCTGTCTCTTATACCCATCTGACGCTGCCGACGAAC
>NZ_JBXEJO010000073.1:0-50153 GCF_056837965.1 Bradyrhizobium ferriligni | reverse complement strand
CCCCAACCCTCCCCCGCAAGCGGGAGAGGGAGCCCTTGCATCGTGCGTCCCTAACGCTTCGTCCCCTTCACCGCCGCCTCAAGGCTCGCTTTCGCCGAGCCGGGCTTGAGCGGCTTCGGCTGGCTTTCATGCGGCGCCCAGCCGGAGAGCCAGACGATGTCGAAGGTGGCGCGGATGCGGCCGTCGGGATCGGCGAAGCGCTCGCCGTAGATCTGCGCCATCCGCAGCATGGTGGCGCGGCGGGTTAAGGTGTGACGGCGCTCGCGCAGCACATTGGTCGCGCCCATGCGCCTGAGATCAGCCATCAGCGCGAACGCGCTGGCATAGCGCACCACGACGCGGTCGACGTCGGTGACCGGAAGCGCGAAGCCGGCCCGCTGCAACAGCGCGCCGATATCGCGCAGATCGGCGAACGGTGCGACGCGCGGCGAGGCCCCGCCCTCGCACTCCGCCTCCGCCGCGGCAAAGCTCTGCCGCAGCTCAGTCAGCGTATCGCCGCCGAGCATCGAAGCGAGCAGCAGCCCGTCCGGCTTCAGCGCCCGGCGGAGCTGCGCCAGCACGCCCGGCAGATCATTGACGAACTGGAAGGCGAGCGCGGAGACCACAAGATCGAGCGACTCCGGCGGCAGGCCGAGCGATTCCGCCTCGCTGAATCCGATCGCATCGACCGCGGCGACACGTCCGCGCAGGGCGTCCGCGAGCCCGTTACCCGGCGTCCAGACGTCGGCCGCCGCCGAAAAGCTGCGCGACACCGCCAGCAAGCGGTCCGCCATGTCCTCGGTGGCACGCTCGAGCAGGAATGTCGCCGCCCCCTCGCGCCGCGCGCGCGCCAGCCGCGCACCGAGCAAGGCGCGATCGAACAGGATGGGGGCTGAGGGCGGGGGCGTTGCCATGCCGCTGGTTACGCCGGACCGCCGCCGCAGGCAACGCCTTGAGCCCGCGTTGCTCAAACGCTAGCCTCGCCCGCCATGGACGCCGAGGCATCACCGACACGCTCCATTACCGGACACGTCCAGCGCGCGCTTGGCGTGGTCGGGGGTGCGTGGCTGCGCACCGCGCGGCTGGCGCTCGATATCGCGCTGCCGACGCTATGCGTTTCGTGCCGTGAGCCGGTCGATGGCGAGGGGGTGTGCGCGGCCTGCTGGGCCAGATTGTCGTTCATCGCGCCGCCGTTCTGCCCGCGACTCGGGATTCCCTTTGTCTACGATCCCGGTCCCGAGCTGCTGTCGATGGAGGCGATCGCCAATCCGCCGGCCTACAGCAGAGCCCGCGCCGCGGTGCGCTACGACGACGTCGCGCGCACGCTGGTGCACGCATTGAAATACCAGGATCGCACCGATCTGGCGCCGACAATGGGTCGCTGGATGGCGCGGGCGGGGAAGGAATTGCTCCGCGACGCCGATCTGCTGGTTCCGGTTCCTCTGCACTGGCGGCGCGGCTGGAGCCGGCGCTACAACCAGTCCGGGGCGCTCGCCAAGGTGATCGCGCGCCAGAGCGGCGTCAAAATGGCTGCCGAAGCGCTGCGGCGCATCCGCGCCACCGAGCAGCAGATCGGGCAGTCACGCAAGGATCGCGCCAGCAATGTCCAGGGTGCATTCGGGGTCGCCGATGAACGCAAGGCTGACGTCCAGGGCCGCCGCGTGATCCTGATCGACGACGTCCTGACCTCGGGCGCGAGAGTGGATGCCTGCGCGCGGGCGCTGCTCCGCGCCAAAGCCGCGCAGGTCGACGTGCTGGTGTTTGCCCGGGTTGTCGATACCCACCGCGCTCCCATATAATCTGACATTCTGGTTCAACCGAGCGCACCATGACCGCTGCCATTGAAATCTACACCCGCCCGGGCTGCGGTTATTGCACCGCGGCCAAATCGCTTTTGACGCGCAAGAACGCCGCGTTCACCGAATTGAACGTCGCCAGCAACCCGGGCTATCGCGACGAGATGTACGGTCGCGCCGGTGCCGGCTCGACCTTCCCGCAGATCTTCATCGGCAAGACCCATGTCGGCGGCTGCGACGAGCTCTACGCACTCGACCGCGAGGGCAAGCTCGACGGCCTGCTCAGCAACGGAGGCGGCGCCTGATGACGGAGAACATTTTCACCGCCGCCATGGTGCAGATGCGCACCGGCCTCTTGCCGGAGCCGAGCCTGGAGCAGGGCACGCGGCTGATCCGCGAGGCGGCGGCGCAAGGTGCCAAATATGTACTGACCCCCGAGGTCAGCAACATGATGCAGCTGAACCGCAAGGCGCTGTTCGAGCATTTGGCGAGCGAAGAGGACGACAAGTCGCTGAAGGCGTATCGCGCGCTCGCGGCCGAACTGAAGATCCATCTGCATATCGGCTCGCTGGCGCTGCGCTACTCGCCGGAGAAGGCGGTCAACCGTTCGTTCCTGATCGGGCCCGAGGGCAATCTGCTCGCGAGCTACGACAAGATCCATATGTTCGATATCGATCTGCCGGGCGGCGAAAGCTACCGCGAATCGGCCAATTACCAGCCCGGCGAGACCGCCGTGATCTCCGATCTGCCCTGGGGCCGGATCGGACTGACGATCTGCTACGACGTGCGCTTCCCGGCACTGTATCGCGCGCTGGCCGAGGCCGGTGCATCGTTCCTCACCGTGCCGTCCGCCTTCACCCGCAAGACCGGCGAAGCGCATTGGCACACGCTGCTGCGCGCCCGCGCCATCGAGACCGGCTGCTTCGTGTTCGCGGCGGCGCAGGCCGGCCTGCATGAGAACAAGCGCGAGACCTTCGGCCATTCGCTGATCATCGACCCCTGGGGCGAGATCCTCGCCGAGGGCGGCGTCGAGCCGGGCGTGTTCCTGGCCGAGATCGATCCGGCCAAGGTCGAGACCGCGCGCAAGACCATTCCCTCGCTGCAGCATGGCAGGCGTTTCGGCATCGCCGACCCCAAGGCCGGCCCGGAACATCTGCACCTCGTCCGGGGTTCGGCATGATCCGCTACACGCTGCGCTGCGAGCGCGGCCACCAGTTCGAGAGCTGGTTCCAGAGCTCCTCGGCCTATGAATCGCAGGAGCGGCGTCACCTGATCGATTGCCCGTCCTGCGGCTCTGACAAGATCGAGCGCGCGATCATGGCACCGCAGGTCGTCAGCAAGAAGGGCCGCGAACCGGCTCAGCCGGCGCCGGCCGCCCCCGTCGAGGCGACGCCTAACGAATCGACGTCGCTGATGATGGCGCAGGAGCGCGAGCTGCGCAGCAAGCTGAAGGAACTGCGCGATCATATCGTGAAAAACGCGGACAATGTCGGCGAGCGCTTCCCGAACGAGGCGCGCAAGATGCATTACGGCGATATCGAGCATCGGCCGATCTACGGCGAGGCCTCGCCCGAAGAGGCGCGCGCGCTGATCGATGAGGGTGTCGAGGTCTCGCCGCTCCCGACGCTGCCGGAAGACCGGAATTGACCTCGACCTGGCAGATCTGGGCGTTTCTTTCCGCCGTCTTCGCCGCGCTGACCGCGATCTTCGCCAAGGTCGGCGTCGAGGGCATCAACTCCGACCTCGCCACCCTGATCCGCACCGTGATCGTGCTGATCACGCTGTCGGCCATCCTGTTCGCGACAGGGCAATTCACCCAGTCCGGGCCGATCTCGGGCAAGAGCTGGCTGTTCCTGCTGCTGTCCGGGCTTGGCACCGGCGCGTCGTGGATCTGCTATTTCCGCGCGCTCAAGCTCGGGCCGGCGACGCTGGTCGCGCCGATCGACAAACTGAGCGTGGTGCTGGTCGCGCTGTTCGGCGCGGTCTTTCTCGGCGAACGCCCCACGGCCTATGGCTGGATCGGGATCGCGCTGATCTCGGCAGGCGCGGTGCTGGTTGCCGTAAAGGGCTGATAGCGTTTTCGAGCGAAGTGGGCACCGGTTCGCGTGAAGACAACGCGTCAAACCAAGAGGCTACGCTGCGATCAAGAGCGCGACGCCGATCACGATCAGGACGATGCCGAACACCTCGCGCAGCGAGAACGGCTGCTTGAGCGAGAAATACGCCACGCCCTGCGCGAACAGTACCTCGATCAGCGCCAGCGTGCGCACGTTGGCGGCGGCGGTGAGCGCGAACGCCAGGAACCAGAATTGCGACGAGAATGCTCCCATGAAGCCCGCGAACATCGAGGGCCGCCACAGGCCGAGGATTTTTCGCAGCACGTCGGGCGCGCGCAGCAACAGATAGACCGACAGGATCAGCGTCTGGACGAACAGACTCCACATCAGCGTGTAGGAGGCCGCCGTCACAAACGAGACGTCCGGCACGGCAATGATGGCGCCGCGGAAGCTCACCGCCGAGATCGCGAACACCGCAGCGGCGCCGAGGCCGAGCACGGTCGGCCGCAGATCGGCAAAGCTCTTTTGACCGCCGGGCCGCAGCGCGGTGATGACGACGCCGATGGTGGCGACCACGATCGCGATTACTTTGAGGGTCGTGAGATGGTCGCCGAGGAAGATGAAGCCGAAGATCGCGGTCTGGATCGCCTCGGTCTTCATGTAGGCCGTGGTGACCACGAAGGAGCGGTCGTTCATCGCCAGCAGCATGAAGCCGGTGCCGACGATCTGGCTCAGCGCGCCGGTCACCAGCCACGGCCAGAACGCCGCCGCCGGCCACGGCACGCGATCGCCGGTCAGCAGCACCGCCAGCGCGAAGAACACCACCGAGAACGGCAGGCCGAACAGGAAACGGATATTGGTCGCGCCCCAGGTCCCGAGCGGCCCGGTCAGATGCCGCTGCATCGCATTGCGCGCCACCTGCCCGAACGCGGCGACGATGGTGAAGGGAATCCAGAGCGAGGCGATCGTGAACATGGGGGATAAGGAAAGCATGCCGGCGGGAGGACACGCACAACGTGCCGATTGCCGCTGATGCGGTCAACCGAGTGGGCGCATGACTGGATTGCGCGATGTCCGCAAACTCCCTGTCGTCCCTGCGAAAGCAGGGACCCATAACCACAGGAAGTGGTTTGGGGCACGATGATTGAACGGGCCGTAACGCCGGTCAGCTTTGGCGAGATGTAGAGCAGAACGCGTCCTGAACTCAGATCGCGCTCAGCAACGTCGGCCGGTGGTTATGGGTCCCTGCTTTCGCAGGGACGACACCTATTGTGTGGCCGAGACCATGGTAATCTAACTCACACCTCTTCCGCCACCACCATGTAGTTCACGTCCATGTCGGTCGAGACGGACCACTTGTCGGCGAGCGGGTTGTAGACCACGCCGGCCTGTTCGGTGACGGTGAGGTTGACGTCGCCGAGATAACGTTCGAGCTCGGCGGGGGTGACGAACTTGCTCCACTCATGGGTGCCGCGCGGCAGCCAGCGCAGCACGTATTCGGCGCCGACGATCGCCAGCGCGAAGCTCTTCCAGTTGCGGTTCAGGGTCGAGACCACCATCAGCCCGCCGGGCTTGAGCATGACCGCGCAGCGCTTGATGAAGGCGCCGACGTCGACGACGTGCTCGACCACCTCCATCGCCAGCACGATGTCGAAGCGCTCGCGGGCGTCCATCTCCTCCACCGTGGTGCAGCGGTAGTCGATCGACAGATGGCCCTTGTCGGCGTGCAGCTTCGCGGCGGCAATGTTGGTGGCGGAAGGATCGATCCCGATCACCTGGGCCCCGAGCCGCGTGAACGGCTCGCACAACAGGCCGGCGCCGCAGCCGATATCGAGCAGGCGCAGGCCGGACAGGCAGTTGAGGCTCTTGGCGTTGCGCTCGAACTTGCGGCAGGCGGCGTCGCGGATATAGGTCAGGCGCAGCGGGTTGATCTTGTGCAGCGGCGCCATCTTGCCGCGCGGATCCCACCATTCATCGGACAGCTTTGAAAATTTCGCGACCTCGGCCGGATCGACCGAGCTGGCGGAGGCATTGGCGGAGAAACCGGCGGAGGAACTGGAAAGAGTTGATTGCGTGGCCATGATTGCGCGCGCCCCTATCGCGCGGTGATCGAATTGCGGAACGACAGCGGCGCGGCGATGGTCTTGATGGTCTCGATGCCCTCGCCGACGCCGCGGATGGTGACGTCGCCATAATTGAGCAGGCGCCCCATGATGCTCTGGTTGACGTCGACGCTCTCGACCTTGTCGAGGCTCATCTCGAAGGTGCGCCGCTTGATGAAGCCGCTCTTGTGCACCACGCGGAAATTGGTGACGTCGGTTTCGGTGGTCCAGCGGTGGAACCAGGCCGCGGCGGTCCAGTACAGCGCCGCGACCGCGACCACGGCGGCGGCCGCCAGGCAGGCCATCACGAGGCCGTCGACCGTCGTCATCCGCGACAGGATCAAGAGCGCCAGCACCACGATCCAGGCCCCGATCGCCGGCAAATAGAACATCCAGTGCGCATTGGTGGAATACAGCACCTTCTCGCCAGGCTGCAGGATCTCGTCGATATAACGTCCCATCCAATCCGCCTTCGAGTTGTCCCGTGTTACCCGTGCGCCACAACCCGCCCGCAACCGGTCAAAACACCCCCAAAAGACACTCGAGGGCCCCCTACCTACCGGCTTGCCCCCGGGCGCGGCGCTATGTATACGCGCGTTTCGGTCCCCGCGCTTGCGGTTTTCGGCGTGGGTTAACCTACTTATCCTCTTAAAGGAATAGACGCGTCGTCATGGGCCGCCTCGTGATGAAATTCGGCGGTACGTCCGTCGCCAATATCGATCGTATCCGCAACGTCGCGCAGCATGTGAAGCGCGAGGTCGACGCGGGCCACGAGGTCGCCGTCGTCGTCTCCGCGATGTCCGGCAAGACCAATGAGCTGGTGGCCTGGTGCACCGATGCCTCGCCGATGCACGACGCGCGCGAATATGACGCGGTGGTCGCCTCCGGCGAACAGGTCACCTCGGGCCTGCTCGCGATCGTGCTGCAGGGCATCGGCATCCAGGCGCGCTCCTGGCAGGGCTGGCAGATCCCGATCAAGACCTCGGAGGCGCATGCCTCGGCGCGCATCCTCGATATCGACGGCACCGAGATCATCACCCGCTTCAAGGAGCGCAAGGAAGTCGCCGTGATCGCCGGCTTCCAGGGCATCAATCCCGACACCAGCCGCATCACCACGCTCGGCCGCGGCGGCTCGGACACCTCGGCGGTGGCGATCGCCGCCGCGCTGCGCGCCGACCGCTGCGACATCTACACCGACGTCGACGGCGTCTACACTACCGATCCCCGCGTGGTGCCGAAGGCGCGCCGACTCGACAAGATCGCCTTCGAGGACATGCTGGAACTGGCCTCGCAGGGCGCCAAGGTGCTGCAGGTTCGCTCGGTGGAACTCGGCATGGTGCACAACATGCCGATCTTCGTGCGCTCCAGCTTCGACAAGCCAGAGGATATCGACCCGCACGCCAACCAGCCGCCGGGCACGCTGATCTGCAGCGAGGAGGAAATCATGGAAATGCACGTCGTCACCGGCATCGCCTTCTCCAAGGACGAAGCCCAGATTTCCGTGCGCCAGATCGAGGACAAGCCCGGCGTCGCCGCCGCGATCTTCGGGCCGCTCGCGGATGCCAACATCAATGTCGACATGATCGTGCAGAACGTGTCCGAGGACGGCAAGACCACCGACCTCACCTTCACCGTTCCGGCCGGCGACTATAACCGCGCCAAGGACACGATTACCGCCGCCAAGGCCAAGATCGGCTACGCCAGGCTCGATACTGCGACCGACGTCGCCAAGGTCTCGGTGATCGGCAGCGGCATGCGCAGCCATGCCGGCGTCGCGGCCAAGGGGTTCAAGGCGCTGGCCGACCGCAACATCAACATCCGCGCCATCACCACCTCCGAGATCAAGTTCTCGGTCCTGATCGACGCCGCCTACACCGAGCTCGCGGTCCGCACGCTGCACACGCTGTACGGCCTGGACCAGGCGTAAATATTACGGGGAACCCTCTCCCCCTGTGGGGGAGGATCGCTTCGCGCAGCGAAGCGGGGTGAGGGTCTATCTCCGCGGATAGAGCCCCCTCATCCGTCGCGGACTTCGCATAGCCGATGCGCAGCATCGGCGTCTTCCAGGTACGGCGGCCCGTGGGCCGCCTACGGACACCTTCTCCCACAGGGGGAGAAGGGAAGAGGGTCTCGCCAGCCTCACCCCGGAGTTAGAATTTCTCTTAGCGGGCGCAGCATTGGGCTGACGCAGACGTTATTTGCTACTGGCAGGCGTTTTGCTTGGCAAAGCAAGCCTCGATTGGCTATACGGCCAGTCAGGTAGGCTGTCGCAAACTGTGGCACAGTTTCGGTGATCGCGAATCGGCGGGAACTGGCGAGCGGCGACACCGAATGACTAAAATTGTTGTTTTTGACGAGTTTTGCGCCAGCGGCCGGCCGCACCGGTGCGCCGGCTTCGTGGGGAGGGACTGAAACACATGCGGAGCGCGTCGGGAGGCCCCCGCATCCTGTTGAGACGGCTTCGCGAGACCATGGCGGAGCAAGTCTCCGCCCAGGAGCGGCTCGACAAGATCGTGGTGCTGATCGCGGCCAACATGGTGGCCGAGGTCTGCTCCTGCTACGTGCTGCGCATCGACAACACCCTCGAGCTCTATGCCACCGAAGGTCTGAACCGCGACGCCGTCCACCGCACCGTGATGAGCGCGCATGAAGGCCTGGTCGGCCTCGTCGCCAGCGAGGCGACGCCGCTCAATCTGTCCGACGCGCAGAGCCATCCGGCTTTCGCCTACCGCCCGGAGACCGGCGAAGAGGCCTACCACTCGTTCCTCGGCGTGCCGATCCTGCGCGCCGGCAACACGCTCGGCGTGCTCGTGGTGCAGAACCGCGCCAAGCGCACCTATGTCGAGGAAGAGGTCGAGGCGCTGCAGACCACCGCCATGGTGCTGGCGGAGATGATCGCCTCCGGCGAGCTTGCCGCGCTGGCGCAGCCCGGCGCCGAGCCCGCCGCGCGGCACTCGCTGCACAAGACCGGCGCGGTGCTCTCCGACGGCATCGCGCTCGGCCATGTCGTGCTGCACGAGCCGCGCGTCGTCATCACCAACTACATCGCCGAGGATCTGCCGAAGGAGATCAAGCGGCTCGACACCGCGCTCGCCAATTTGCGCGCCGATCTCGACCGCATGCTGGAGCGCGGCGATGTCGCCGACGGCGGCGAGCACCGCGAGGTGCTGGAAGCCTACCGCATGTTCGCCAACGACCAGGGCTGGTCGCACAAGCTGCATGAGGCGGTCGCCACCGGCCTCACCGCGGAAGCCGCCGTCGAGCGCGTGCAGTCCGACACCCGCGCGCGCATGCTGCGCTCGACCGATCCCTATCTGCGCGACCGCCTGCACGACCTCGAGGATCTCGGCCATCGCCTGATGCGGCAGCTGGTCGGCCAGGACCATGCGCCCTCGCGCGAGCAGCTGCCCGACAACGCCATCCTGATCGCCCGCGCGATGGGCCCCGCGGCGCTGCTCGACTATGACCGCAAGCGGCTGCGCGGCCTGGTGCTGGAGGAAGGCACCGCGAATTCCCACGTCTCGATCGTGGCGCGCGCGCTCGGCATTCCCGCGGTCGGCGAGGTACCGAACGCGCCCGGCATCGCCGATCCGGGCGATGCCATCATCGTCGACGGCATTTCCGGCGAGATCTATGTCCGCCCCTCGACCGAGATCGAATCCGCCTATGCCGAGCGCGTCCGGTTCCGGGCGCGGCGGCAGGCGCAATATTCGGCGCTGCGCGACAAGGCCTGCGTGACCAAGGACGGCCAGCCGATCGAGCTTTTGATCAATGCCGGCCTGACCATCGACCTGCCGCATATCGACGACACCGGCAGCGCCGGCATCGGCCTGTTCCGCACCGAATTGCAGTTCATGGTGAGCCCGAACCTGCCGCGCTCGAGCGACCAGCTCGCGCTGTACCGCACCGTGCTCGACGCCGCCGGCAGCAAACCCGTCACCTTCCGCACGCTCGACATCGGCGGCGACAAGGCGCTGCCCTATATGGAGACCGTGATCGAGGAAAATCCCGCGCTCGGCTGGCGCGCGATCCGGCTCGGCCTCGACCGTCCCGGCCTTTTGCGCGGCCAGATCCGCGCGCTGCTGCGTGCCGGCGGCGGCCGCGCGCTGAAGATCATGTTCCCGATGATCTCGGACATCGCCGAGTTCGACCAGGCCAAGGCGATCGTCGAGCGCGAGCTGACCTATCTGCGCCAGCACGGCCATTCGTTGCCCGAGCGGATCGATATCGGCACCATGGTCGAGGTGCCGGCGCTGCTCTACCAGCTCGACGAGCTCCTGAAGAAGGTCGACTTCGTCTCGGTCGGCTCCAACGACCTGTTCCAGTTCCTGTTCGCGGTCGACCGCGGCAATGCCAAGGTCTCCGAACGCTTCGACATCCTGTCGGCGCCGATCCTGCGCGCGCTGCGCGACATCGTGCGCAAGGCCAAGGCGGCGAAGAAGGCCGCCTCGCTGTGCGGCGAGATGGCCTCGAAGCCGATCGGCGCGCTGGCGCTGATCGCCATCGGCTACCGTTCGCTTTCATTGTCGGCAACTGCGCACGGCCCGGTCAAGGCGTTGATCCTCGACCTCGATGCCAAGAAGGCCGAGGCGATGATCAATCCGCTGCTGGATGCGCCGGTCGGCAGCGTCTCGATCCGCGCGGCGCTGACGAAGTTTGCGGAAACCGAGGGGCTGGCCTTGTAGCGATGCTGCCGTCGCCGCTGCCGCTCCTCCGTACCTTCCGCAATTCGAGATACCGCCATGCTACCCGAAGCCAAACTCGACGTCCTGCTCGCCCATCATGCCTCGCTCGAGGCCGAGCTGCTCGGCGAGGTCAAGTCCGAGCGCTATGTGCAGATCACGCGCGAGCTCGCCGAGCTCAACCCGTTGATCGACGCGGTGAAGCTCTATCGTTCCGCACGTAGCGAACTCGCCGATACCGAGGCGATGCTGGCGGATGCCGGGACCGACGCCGAAATGCGCAGCATGGCGGAAGCCGAGCTGGAAACGCTGCAGGCGCGGCTCGGCGAGCTCGAGCAGCAGATCCGGATCGCGCTGTTGCCGAAGGACGCGATGGACGACCGCAACGTGATGCTGGAAATCCGCGCGGGCACCGGCGGCGACGAGGCCTCGCTGTTCGCCGGCGACCTGTTCCGGATGTATGAGCGCTTCGCGTCCTTGCAGGGCTGGAAGGTCGAGGTGATCTCGGCGAGCGAAGGCACCGTCGGCGGCTACAAGGAAATCATCGCCGAGGTGCAGGGCCGCGGCGCATTCGCCAAGCTGAAATTCGAATCCGGCGTGCACCGCGTGCAGCGCGTGCCCGACACCGAGACGCAGGGCCGCATCCACACCTCGGCCGCCACGGTCGCCGTGCTGCCCGAGGTCGAGGACGTCGACGTCGATATCAAGGACACCGACTTGAGGATCGAGACCATGCGCGCGGGCGGCGCCGGCGGCCAGCACGTCAACAAGACCGAATCGGCGATCCGCATCACCCATCTGCCGACCGGCATCGTCGTGATGATGCAGGACAGCCGCTCGCAGCACAAGAACCGGGCGTCGGCGATGAACATCCTGCGCTCGCGCATCTATGACGCCGAGCGCCAGCGCGTCGAGGCGGCGCGCTCCGCCGACCGCAAGGAGAAGGTCGGCTCCGGCGACCGCTCCGAGCGCATCCGCACCTATAATTTCCCGCAAGGGCGCGTCACCGACCACCGCATCAACCTGACGCTCTACAAGCTGCCGCAGGTGATCGCGGGCGAAGCGCTCGGCGAATTGATCGACGCGCTGACCACCGAGCACCAGGCGGCACAGCTCGCCGCGCAGGGCGCCGCGGCCTGACGCGCGCCGCCGCTTGCGCCGGCGGATGCTACGCTCAGTCCTCTCCGGAAGACGGCGAGGACTTCAGCAAGCGGCGCAACGCCGGGCTCGCGACGCGGCGCAGTTCCTCGATGTTCTTCTTCGAAACCGCCTGGAGCTTCTGTTCTCCCTTTGCCGTCAGCTTGAGCTGAACCCGCCGCGCGTCGTCGGGATCGGCAAGGCGGCTGACCAGCCCGAGCTTTGCCATGCGGTTCATCAGCTCGACGGCGGAGTGATGCCGGATCAGCAGAAATCGGGCGATGTCGCCGACGGTCGGCGGACCGGGGTCGACGAAACCCTTGATGCCGAGCAGCGCCTGGTGCTGTCGCGGCGTCATTCCGGCCTTCCGGGCCCCCTCCTCGCTGAATGCGAGAAACCTCCGCAACTCGTAGCGAAACTGCGCCAGCGCCCGGTAGTCCACCGTCGCGGCCGCCGCCTTGCGTTTCGTTGCGCCGGCTGGCGCTCGTCGTTGCTTTGGTTGCGGCATTCGATCGTCCTGCTGCTGGCTCGCTCCGCCGGACGGCAGATGCCGCGCAACGCTATCAAGCCGGCGCCGGACGCACCATACTACCGGCCGTCCTTCCACTCATGTTTTCAACGGTTTGACGGTCGAGCGGCGGGATCGGGCAAGCTCAGGGCTGCGGCCAGCGATCGTAGGTCGAGCTCAATATCTTCAGCAGCACGATCTGGAAGGCGACCGGAATCCGCGGGCTCCTGCGGCGGATGGATTTCTCCAGCGCCTCGGTGATCTCGCTCTTGGTGAGATGTCCGGCCGAGGCCCGCGCGACCAGATCGCCCCAGACTTCCGACAATGACTTGCCGGTGTGATGCGGAGACGGGATCGTTATTCCGCGCGTCTCGGCCCAATCGATGATCTCGCGCATGGTTTGCCGTCCGCAGTTTCGCGCCGTCGCGAGATGGCGCGCGGTGAGCAGGCGCAGCAGATCGTCCGACGGCGTCCAGCCCATCTTCGCCGGCACTTCGTCGAGCAGCTCGACCGCCAGCTCCTTCAGGACGTTGACCGCGCGGATGCTCAGGCTGCCCGATTGCTCGGCGCCACCGTGCTCGGTCACGTCGTGACCGTGCTCGGTCACGGCGTGCTCTCCGGCGTTTCCGGTGCGACTTGAAGGCTCCTGGATCATCGCTCCCTCACTTACAGGACCCGCACCCGGTCGGTAAACCCTCGATACATCGTAGAACGATATTATTTCTATCGTAGGCCGATATGATTCGACGAAAGGTGACATTGACTAAATATGCCGGTGGGGAATTGTAGCTGTGACAGGCTGCTCGATTGCAGCCGGCGCATCGTACCGCCGATCGATCCGATCCGGCGACGAGTGAACATGCGCGGCAACAATCAATATAATTGGAGGATACTGAGCGATGAGCACCAAGGATTTTCGGCCGGGCAGCGCCCTGAACGTTTCGCGCCGCACTTTGCTGCAAGCCGGCGCGGGCCTGATCGGCGGCACCGTGCTGCCGGCTTCGATCGCATCGCGGGCATTCGCCGAGGACCATCCGGCGATCGGAACCTATCCCGCGGGCACGTCGGGCTCTTCGGCATTCATCGGCATCTCGGTGCCGCGCACCGGCACCTATGCGGTGCAGGGCGAGGATGAGCTCAAGGGCTATCAGCTCGCGATCGAGCACATCAACAGCGGCCACGAGCTGATCAAGAAGATCTCGCCGAAGACCAGCAAGGGCGTGCTCGGCAAGGAACTGAAGTTCGGCGTCGCGGATTCCGCGGCGAAGCCGAACGAGGCCGTGCAGGCGCAGCAGCGCTTCATCTCCGAGAACAAGGCGGTGATGATCACCGGCGGCACGTCGAGCGCGGTCGCCGTGGCGCTGAACAAGCTGGCGCAGCGCGAGAAGGTGATCTTCGTCTGCGGCATTTCCGGCTCCAACGACACCACCGGCAAGGATTGCGTGCGCTACGGCTTCCGCCAGAACTTCTTCGGCCAGACCGCCGCGGCGGCGATCGCGCCGGTGCTGATCAAGCAGTTCGGCAAGAACAAGAAGGCCGCCTACCTCACGCCCGACTACACCTACGGCCACACCGTCACCAAGTCGATGCAGGACTACCTCGCCCAGGCGGGCTGGACCACCGTCACCAACCAGGTCTCGCCGCTCGGCGCGCCGGACTATTCGTCCTATCTGCTCAACGTCGCGAACTCCGGCGCCGACGTGCTGATCAACGTCAACTGGGGTCACGACGCCGTGCTGTCGACGCAGCAGGCCAAGCAGTTCGGCGTGCTCGACAAGATGAAGCTCGTGGTGCCCTACCAGGTGCCGTTCATCGCCCGCGAGACCGGCGGTCTGATGCAGGGCGTCTACGCCGCGACCGATTATTGGTGGACCATCGAGGACAAGTATCCGCTGGCCAAGATGTTCAACGAGGCCTTCGAGAAGAAGTACGGCTACAAGCCGGAATGGGGCGCCGAGAACGCCTATGTCAGTTTCGCGCACTGGGCCCGCATGGTCGAGGAAGCCGGCAGCTTCTATCCGCCCGACGTCATCAAGGCCTACGAGAAGGGCGAGACGCTGCCTTCGCTGGTCGGCGACGTCCACTATCGCCCCGAGGATCACCAGTGCGTCCGCCCCGTCGTCATCGTCCGCGGCAAGATGGAAAAGGAGATGAAGAACAAGGAGGACTATTACGAGGTGATCGAGATCGTCCCCGGCGACGGCTTGATGCAGAAGCCGGATGCGTTCGGCTGCCATCTCGGCGACTACACCTGATTAACGTGGGAAGACTCGGCGCCGTGGGCGGGGCGACCCGGCCCGCGGCGCCGCTTTTCTCGGAACGCATCCTCCATCGACCGGGCCAGATAAACGGCTGAGTGAACGCGCGCCATGATCAACTGGCCAAATTTCGTCTCGCAACTTTTCAACGGGCTGGCGCTCGGCGCGCTGCTCGCGCTGATCAGCTCCGGATTGACGATCATCTACGGCACGCTCGGGGTGCTCAACCTCGCCCACGGCGCCATGTTCATGATCGGCGGCTACGCCGGATATGTGGCCTATTCCTACACCGGCTCGTTCATCCTCGCCGTCATCGCGGGATCGCTGTTCGTGATGCTGCTCGGCGTCGCGATGGAGCGGATCATCATCCGCCATTTCTACCATCGCCCGCATGAGGACCAGCTGCTGGTCACGTTCGGCCTCGGCATCTGCTTCGTCGAGATCGTGCGGCTGATCTTCACCAGCCAGTCGCAGGTGGTGCCGCCGCCGGCGATGCTGCAGGGCATCACCTCGCTCGGCTTCCTGTTCTACCCGACCTACCGGCTTGCGGTCGTCGGCATCGTCGCGGTCGCGCTCGGCGCGCTGTTCCTGATCCTGTACCGCACCCGGCTCGGCATGATCGTGCGCGCCGGCATCGAGGATTCGGTGATGGTCGATTCGCTCGGCATCAACGTCTACCGCGTCTTCATGATCGTGTTCGGCATCGGCGCGATGGCCGCGGGCTTCGCCGGCATCATCAATGCGCCGGTGGTGTCGCTGACGCCGGGTGTCGGCGACGACATCCTGGTCGAGACCTTCGTGGTGGTGGTGATCGGCGGCGTCGGCTCGTTTCCCGGCGCCATCCTCGGCGGACTGATCGCCGGCGAGATCATCAGCATCACCTCGATGTTCAACCCCGGTTACGCCTACGTCATGCTGTTCGCGGCGATGACGCTCGTGCTGGTGCTCAGACCGCATGGCCTGCTCGGCACGCAGGGCCGCGAATGACGACGGATATTTAGATGCTTAAACAGCGCCCATACCTGATCGAATTCCTGACCGCCGCCGGCCTGATCGTCGCGCCCTTCGTGCTGCCGTGGCTCGGCTTCGCGCCCAACACGGTGAACCGGATCCTGGTCTGGGGCCTGTTCGGCCTCGGCTTCGACATCCTGTTCGGCTTCACCGGCCTGCTGTCGTTCGGCCAGTCGGCCTTTTACGGCACCGGCGGCTTCGTCGCCGCCTATCTGCTGACGCGTGCCGGCTTCCCGTATGTCGTGCTCGCGCTCGTCATCGGCATGATCGCGGCCGCCGCCACCGGCTATCTGATCGGCCTGATCGCGCTGCGCCGCACCGGCATCTATTTCGCGATGATCACGGTGGCGATCGCCGAGGTGTTCTTCTTCGTCGAGTTCAATCCGCTGTCGGACTTCACCGGCGGCGAGAACGGGCTGCCGGGCGTGCCGACCCCGAGCTTCAATCTCGGCTTCACCACGCTGCACTTCACCACTGGCTGGTCGCTCTACCAATTCCTGGCGCTGTGCTACTTCATCGGCGTCGTGATCGCGCTGCGCATCGTGCGCTCGCCGGTCGGCGCCGTGTTCAGCGCGATCCGCGACAATCCGCTGCGCGCCACCGCGGTCGGCCACAACATCCACGGCTACAAGCTCACCGCCTTCGTGATCGCCGCCGCCTATGCCGGCTTTGCCGGCGGGCTGCTCGGCGTGCTGCAGGCCTTCATGCCGCCCGACGCGTTCACCTTCGATACGTCGGGCCAGCTCGTGATGCAGACCGCGATCGGCGGCCGCGGCACGCTGTTCGGGCCGCTGGTCGGCGCCGCGGTGTGGCTGTCGCTGCAGGACTTCCTGCAGGCGGCGCTCGGGCTCGGCGCGGCCTGGAAGCTCGTGCTCGGCATCGTGTTCGTGCTGCTGGTGTGCTTCCTGCGCCGCGGCATCATCGGCGGCCTTGCCGATCTCTACCGCCTCCTGACCGGACAGCGCGGCGCCAAGGAGCCGGACGAGAGCGCACCCGAGGTCGTCGCCATGGCAAGCGACCGGCACGTCGCAGTGCCCGCGCCGAAGCCGGCAGCGCCCCGTGCCGGCGGCAATCCGTCCGGCCCGATCCTCCAGGCCAGGGGCCTGACCAAGCGATATGGCGGGCTGCTCGCCAACAGCGACATCGACTTCACCGTCAATCACGGCGAGCTGCGCGGCATCATCGGCCCGAACGGCGCCGGCAAGTCGACCTTCTTCAAGATGCTGACCTGCGAGGTGCATCCGACTTCGGGCACCATCCTGTTCGAGGGCCGCGATATCACCGGCATGAACGTCACCGACGTCTGTCAGCTCGGCCTGACCAAGAGCTACCAGGTCAACCAGCTGTTTGCCGGGCTGACGGTGCGCGAGAATCTGGTGATCGCAGCGCTATCGGCGCTGCGCGGCAAGTTCAAGCTCGATTTGTTCCGCAGCATCGACAGCATCCCCGGCCTGTCCGAGCGCGTGCAGCAGACGCTCGAGCTGGTCAATCTCACATCCAGGCCGGATACGCCGGTGTCCGAGCTCGCCTATGGCGAGAAGCGGCGGCTCGAGATCGGGCTGGCGCTGGCGACGTCGCCGAGCCTGTTGCTGCTCGACGAACCGCTCGCCGGCATGAGCCCGCGCGAGCGCGTCGAGACCGTCAAGCTGTTGAAATCGATCAGCCAGGGCCGCACCATGATCATCATCGATCACGACATGGATGCGCTGTTCGAGCTCGCCGAGCGCGTCACCGTGCTGCAGGAGGGCCGCGTGCTGGTCGAGGGAACGCCGGAAGAGATCAAGAACAACTCGACCGTCCAGGAGGCCTATCTTGGCGGCGTGCATGGAGTGCTCGCCGCATGAGCCTGCTCGAGGTCAACGGACTGAACAGCTATTACGGGGATTCCCATATCCTGTTCGACGTCTCGATGCGCGTCGAGCGCAACGAGGTGGTGGCGCTGCTCGGCCGCAACGGCGCCGGCAAGAGCACGACGCTGAAGAGCCTGATGGGCGTCGTCACCCCGCGCCGCGGCTCGGTGATGTTCGACGGCGTCGAGATCTCCGGCCGGAAGAGCCACAAGATCGCGCAGGCCGGCATGCAGCTGGTCCATGAGGAGCGCCGCATCTTCGGCAGCCTGAGCGTCGAGGAGAACCTCGTGATCGCCGGCCTGACCGCCTCGCAGCGCTGGCCGCTCGACCGCATCTACGAAATGTTTCCGCGGCTCCGCGAGCGGCGGAGCAATCGCGGCACCGACCTGTCGGGCGGCGAGCAGCAGATGCTGGCGATCGCGCGCGCGCTGGTGCGCGATCCCAAGATCATCCTGCTCGACGAGCCGTTCGAGGGACTGGCGCCGGTGATCGTGCGCGACCTGATGAAGGCGTGCCGCGATCTGGCCGAGGCCGGACAGACCATCGTGCTGGTGGAGCAGAACCTCGCCGCGACGCTGGCGCTGGCGCAGCGCATCTACATCATCAACAACGGGCACATCGTCCACGAAGGTCCCGCGCAGGAGATCAAGGCGCAGCCCGACGTCCTGCAGCGCTATCTCGGGGTTTAACCCGCGAGCGCCGCGATCATGCGTTTGGCGTGATCTGCTAGCACATCCATCTCCGCCTTGACGGTCTGCGCGGGCAGCAGCGCGACGCCGGCCTTCACGGGCATCACATGCATGTGCAGGTGAAACACCACCTGGCCGCTGGCGGGCTCGCTGAACTGCTGGATGATGATGCCGTCGGCGGCGAACGCCTTCATCGCCGCGATGGCGATGCGCTTGGCCGACAGCGCCACGGCGGCGAGGTCGTCTTCCGTGATGTCGAGGATGCCGCGCGCGGGCGCCTTCGGAATCACCAGGGTATGTCCCGGCGATCGCGGCATGATGTCGAGAAAGGCAAAGGTCCGGTCGGTCTCGTAGACCTTGAAGCTCGGGACCTCGCCGCGCAGGATCCTGGCGAAGATGTTCTGGTCGTCATAGCCCGTCATGGTCGCGCGTTCCGGATCGATGGGTTGAGATTTCGACCGTGCGCGCCGGCCGCACGGGGCGCAAGTGATATCGACGCCGCATCGACCATCGGCTAACAACGCGCGATGAGCGAACCCGCAGGACATGGCCAGACCGTCGAGCGTATCAGGCGCAGCCTCGCCGCGCGGCTAAAGGCGGCCGGCAGCGACGCCGCCGAGCTCGATGCGCGACTGCTGGTCGGCGCCGTCCTGGGGCTCGATCTGACCGGCATGATCACGGGCGCCAAACGCACGCTGACGAAGGACGAAGCCGATCACCTCGAGCGCCTCGCGCAGCGCCGCCTCGCCGGCGAACCGGTCGCGCGCATCCTCGGCGTCAAGGAGTTCTGGGGATTGCCGCTGCATCTCTCCACCGCGACGCTGGTGCCGCGCCCGGACACCGAGACCGTGGTCGAGCGCGCACTCGAATTGCTGCGCGCCGACGGCGTGGCCGAGCGCGCCTTGCGGATCGCCGATCTCGGCACCGGTTCTGGCACGATCCTGCTGGCGCTGCTCTCGGAACTACCGAACGCACATGGTTTTGCCACCGACATCTCTGCGGAGGCGCTGCAGACCGCGAGCCGCAACGCCGCCGCGCTCGGACTTAGCCAGCGCACGACATGGATCGAGTGCGACTACGGCAGCGGGCTGGCCGGCGCGTTCGAGCTGATCGTGTCCAACCCGCCCTACATCCCCTCGGCCGAGATCGCCGGTCTCGACATCGAGGTGCGCGCGCATGATCCGCGCGCGGCGCTCGACGGCGGTGCCGACGGGCTCGACGCCTACCGCGCGCTGATTTCGCAATCCGCGGGTCTTCTGACTCCAGGAGGATTTCTGGTTGTGGAAGTCGGACAGGGTCAGAGCGGCGACGTTGAAGCGCTGATGACGGCATCCGGCTTATCCCCAACGGGGCCGCCCAAGGCCGATCTGGGGGGCATCCCGAGGGCCGTTTCCGCCCGCCGGCTGCCCCGATAAAGTCCTATTGGAACGAAAAAAAACCTCTTGGATTATCCCCCGGGAACGACTACGTTCCGGGCACAACATCGGTGCTGGCCCCGTAATCCGTTACGGGTGATGACCAGGGTTCAGCAGAGCCCGCCGATCGAAAGGTTCCAGGAACGCAGGTCACATAGAGCGCAATAGCCGAAGCTGTGCTGCTCTCGACCGCCAAGCGAACGAAAGCCTGTTATTGCGCTTGAAGACTTACGCACGAGAACTGAGCCTGTCTCAACGGGCGGAATGATTTGGTCGCTGGCGCGATTGCCGGCGGTTGGGGAACGCGTCTTTGCTGAACGCGACTTTGCTGAACGAGATGGTCGGCGACATCGAAACCACTTCGAACGGTATTGCGATTCCGTGTGCCTAGGCGCGCGCCGAATCGGACTCTGGGAATCGGACTTCTGAGAAATCGGACTGCTGAGAAATCGGACTGTGGACTGCAATCACTTCAGGGCTGGAATAAAAGGCGACAGATGAGAAACGGTCAGAACAACAAGCGGATGCGCAACCGGAATAACAACAACAATAACAACAACAATAACCGGCGCGGCCAGAATCCCCTGACACGGGTGTACGAATCGAACGGACCCGACATCAAGATCCGCGGCACGGCCTCCCACGTGGCCGAGAAATACGTTCAGCTTGCGCGCGATGCGCGCTCCTCCGGCGATCCGGTGGCGGCTGAGAACTACTACCAGCATGCTGAGCACTACTACCGGATCATCGCGGCCGCGCAGGAGCAGTTCCGGCAAAACCAGCAGCCGCCGCGCCCCGACGCCGAGGTCACCCCGACCGAAGACGGCGACGACGACAGCGACGGCTATTCGAGCTTCGGCCAGGAGCCGGGCTTCGTGCCGCAGCAGCAGCAACCTTTCATGCGCGACAACGGCCAGCAGCCGTACCAGCGCGAGCAGCAGCAGCCGCGCGAGCATCGCGAGCGTGACCAGCAGCCGCGCGAGCACCGCGAGCGCGAGCATCGTCCGCAGCCGCAATATCAGCCGCAGCCGCAGAACCAGCCGCAGCCCGCGATGGCCGATGCCGGCGGCGTCGATCGCCTGCCCTCGTTCATCACCGGCGGCGCGCAGCCGCAGGTCAATGGCACCTATGAAGGCAATGGCGGCGCAGAACGCGGCGAACGAAGCGAGCGCTTTCCGCGCCGCCGCCGCCGCCCGCACGGCCCGCGCCCGGACATGGCGGCGCAGCCCGCGCCGAGCGACGACTTCAATCCGGGCAACGAGTAATCGTGAGAATCTGTCACCCTCCCTTCACAGGGAGGGTGAATTGTCCGCGTCACGACTCTGCGTGAGTCGATTTGCGCGTCGCCGTCGAGGACGGCACCAGCACCGGACGCAATGACGGGATCAGCTGTGTGCGCTCGCGGCGCGCGGGGATCGCGCGATAGACCTGCTTGGTCGCCTCTACGATATGCACGCCGGCGAACGGCATCGACAGCGCTGCGCCGACCCGCTCCCACGCCATCGCCGAGCGCAGGAACCAGCTGCCCTGCACAGGCGGCATGAACAACGCCTCGCCCCACGACGACGGCGTGAACCAGGTCTGCCGCAGCAGCTGCGTGATCTGCGCCCGCGAATAGGGCCGGCCATGGCCAAACGGCGTGGCATCGGTGCGCGTCCAGACGCCGCGGCGATTCGGGATGATCGCGATCAGCCGCCCCGAGGGCGAGAGCACCCGCCACACCTCGCGCAGCAACCGCTCCGGATCATCGGACATCTCCAGCGCGTGCACCAGCAGCACACGGTCGACCGCGGCATCCGGCAGCGGCATCGAGAATTCGTCGATCAGGGTGGCCAGCGCCGGCCGGCCGGTCGGCCATTTCAGCACGCCCTGGGCCGCCGGCATGAAGGCAATGCAGCGCTCGCAGGACTCACGGAACAGGCCGAGATAGGGGGTCGGATAGCCGAGGCCGAGCACGCGCTGACCTTCCGCGTTCGGCCACCGCGCGCGGATACCCCGGTTGATCAGCTGCCGCGCCACGATGCCGAGGCGCTGCGAATAGAAGTCGCGCAGGTCGATGACGTCCATGGTGTTTAGCCTAACACGCCCGCTGCTGCCCGGGTGCGCCGAAAATTGCATTGCCGACGGAGCGTTAACGCCATATTTCACCCCTATATTGGGCGCGTTAAAAGCATGATCCGGGAAAGTCGATACCGGCCTTTTCGAGTACATCATGCTCCAAAATGTCCGTCCCGTTTGTTCGTGGAGATATCATGACCGCCGAAATTCGCACCTTCAGCTGCCTCACCGACAATTTCGGGTATTTGATCCACGATCCCGCGACCAAGGCGACCGCGTCGATCGACGCGCCGGAAGCCGGCCCGATCATCAAGGCGCTGGAGCGCGAAGGCTGGACGCTGACCGATATCCTGATCACGCATCACCATGGCGATCATGTCGGCGGCGTCGCCGAGCTGAAGCAGAAATACGGCTGCCGCGTCGTCGCCCCGCACGACCAGTCGGCCAAGATCGCCAATGTCGATCTGCGTGCCGCCAATGCCGATGTCATCAAGGTCGGCAGCCTCTTGGCCCGTGTGGTCGAAACTCCCGGCCATACCCTCGACCATATCTCCTATGTGTTCGACGGCGAGAAGGCGGTGTTCGCCGCCGACACGCTGTTCTCGATCGGCTGCGGCCGGGTGTTCGAAGGCACCTACCCCATGATGTGGGATTCGCTTTTGAAGCTGCGCTCGCTGCCGGACGATTTCCGTCTCTATTGCGGCCATGAATACACCGCCTCCAACGTGAAGTTCGCGCTCGCCATCGAGCCCGACAATCCGGCCCTGCAGGCGCGCGCCGAGGAAGTGACGAAACTGCGCGCCGAGAACAAGCCGACGATCCCCGTGCTGCTCGGCGACGAGAAGAAGGCCAACGTGTTCCTGCGCGCCGACGAGCCTGTTGTCGCGGCCAAGCTGCACATGAAGGGCGCCGATCCGGCCCTGGTGTTCGGCGAGCTCCGCGAGCGCAAGAACAAGTCGTGATGGCAGACCTCACGGCGGCCGACATCATCGCGCAGCTTGCGCTGAAGCCGCATCCCGAAGGCGGACATTATCGCGAGACGTTTCGTGACGCGCGCTGCGACGCCAATGGCCGCGCGCATTCGACCGCGATCTATTTCCTGCTGGCCCGCGGCGAGCGTTCGCACTGGCATCGCATCGACGCCGTCGAGATGTGGCACTATTACGCCGGCGCGCCGCTGACATTGCGGATCGCGCAGGACGGCGCCCCACATTCGATCACGCTCGGGCCGGATGTGGCGCGCGGCGAGCAGCCACAGGCGATCGTGCCGGCGGACGCATGGCAGGCCGCGGAAAGCAACGGCGACTGGACGCTGGTCGGCTGCACCGTCGCGCCGGGATTCGAGTTCGCGAAATTCGAGCTGGCGCCGAAAGGCTGGGAGCCCGCTTCGTAGGAGCTTTTTTCCGTCATCCCCGCGCAAAGGCTTCGCCTTTGTCGCTGGAGGTGCGAGCCTTGCGGCGCAATTGCGCCGCTGGGCGAGCCTCGAAGGATGAATCGGCCACAGCCGGGGCCGTCGCCCCTTCGAGACGGCCGCGTTGCGGCCTCCTCAGGGTGACGGTGAAACAGTAGCAGCAACCTTCTTCGTAGGATGGGTAGAGCGCAGCGGAACCCATCAACTCGCCGCGTGGATAGAAGTTGATGGGTTTCGCTTCGCTCTACCCATCCTACGTTCTTTTTCTCAACACCATGTCCTTTGCCGCGATCAACCCGCCGCCGGCGATCAGGATCGCGGCGATCGCGATGTTGGCGCTGGGCTTGGCGAAGCCCGCTGCGATCAGGAACGCGGTCGAGAGCAGCGGCGTGGCGTAGGAGGCGGCACCGAGCACGCGGATATCACCGCGCTTCATGCCGATGTCCCAGGCGAAGAACGCAGCCCCCACCGGACCGATGCCGAGCGCGATGACGGCCAGCCATTGCAGCGGCGTCGCGGGCCACACCGTCGTCTCCACCATCATGTGCACCAGCGCGGCAAGCACGGCCGTCGCGAGGCAGAAGCCGGCCACCGCATCGGTCGGCACCGCCTTGAGCCGGCGCGACATCACCGAATAGGACGCCCACACGAACGCCGCGACGAAGGCGGCCGCGAATCCTGGAATCTGCTCTTTTGTGAAGGCACCGGTGTTGCCGGCGAACAGCAGCACGGTGCCGGCGAGGCCGAGCAGCGCGCCGACGATGTGATGCACCGCAAGCCGCTCGCCCGGCAGCAGCGAGGAGAACAATACGATCAACAGCGGCCAGAGATAATTGAGCAGGCCGGCCTCGGCCGGCGGGGCGAAGCGCAGCGCCAGGAAATACAGCGCGTGATAGCCGAACAGCCCGCCGACGCCGACGACCCACGCGACCAGCGGTTGCTTCAATGCGCCGAAGGCTGATGGACGCAACAGGAAGCTCGCGAACGCCACCGCGGCGCCGATCGCAAACGTCATGGCGGCGAGCTGGAACGCCGGGATAGCCCCGGTCGCGACCGTCATGACCGACAGCAGCGACCACATCAGGATGGCGGTCAGTCCGACAAGGGTGGCAGTTCGGGTCGTCATCTCAATTCAATCCGTCGTGGCCGGCATGACTGTTCAAAGGATGGCCGTCTGAAGCCGCGCGCCGATGTCCCGGCGGCCACGTCTTCCTTCGCGGGTGGCGCGTTGTAAAGACGAAAATGCCCGGCACAAGGCCGGGCATTCGCTGGTCGATTGTGCGCGCCTGCGACGCGACGACGCTGCTCGCGTCAGGCGTGATACTGGCCGCCGTTCACGGTCAGCGTCGAGCCGGTGATGAAGCCGGCATCGTCGGCGGCGAGGAAGACCACGGCCCGCGCGATCTCTTCGGGTTCGCCGAGCCGGGCGACCGGAATCTGCGGGATCACGTTCTTCTCGAGCACATCCTTCGGCACCGCCTGCACCATCTCGGTGTTGATATAGCCGGGGCAGATCACGTTCACGGTGATGCCGCCCTTGGCGTTCTCCAGCGCCAGCGCCTTGGTGAAGCCGATGTCGCCGGCCTTGGCCGCCGAGTAATTGACCTGGCCGAACTGACCCTTCTGGCCGTTGATGGAGGAGATCGAGATGACACGGCCGAACTTGCGGGCGCGCATGCCCTCGATCACCTGGCGCGTCATGTTGAACAGCGAGCCGAGGTTGGTGTTGATCACGGCATTCCACTGCTCGACCGTCATCTTGTGAAATGCGGTATCCTTGGTGATGCCGGCATTGTTGACGAGCACGTCGACCGGGCCGAGATCGGCCTCGACCTGCTTGACGCCGGCCGCGCAGGCGTCGAACGACGCGACGTCCCACTTGTAGACCGGAATCCCGCTCTCCGCCTTGAACTTCTCCGCCGCGGCGTCATTGCCGGCGTAGCTCGCCGCCACATTGTAGCCCGCCGCTTTCAGCGCCTTGCTGATCGCAGCTCCAATACCGCGTGTTCCGCCCGTCACCAATGCAACACGTGCCATGTCCGTTTCCTCCTTGGCCGTCTTTTATAACCGGATAACTCCGGCCTACGCACTCACTCAACAAAGCGCGATGAGATCAGGTTGAATCGTCATCGCGCTTTGGCTCCCTTTTTTGAGCATGATCTTCTCGGAAAACAGCTTCACACTTTTCCGGATCATGCTGTCGAAACAAAAATGCCCGGCGCAAAGCCGGGCATCTTATTTATCAGCTCGCTTCGCGGTTGACAGATGATCTTTTCATCACCTAACCGGCCTCGCTGCCTTTTGTTCAGTCGCGTGCAACGCACATAGCGATGCCCATGCCGCCGCCGATGCACAGCGTCGCGAGGCCCTTCTTGGCATCGCGCTTCTGCATCTCGTGCAGCAGCGTCACCAGCACGCGCGCACCCGACGCGCCGACCGGATGGCCGATCGCGATCGCGCCGCCATTGACGTTGACCTTGGCCGGATCCCAGCCGAGGTCCTTGTTCACCGCGCAGGCCTGCGCCGCGAACGCCTCGTTGGCCTCGATCAGGTCGAGGTCGGCGATGTTCCAGCCGGCCTTCTTCAGCGCGGCGCGCGAGGCGGGGATCGGACCGGTGCCCATGATCTTGGGGTCGACGCCGGCCTGGCCCCACGAGACGATGCGGGCCAGCACCTTCTTGCCCTGCTTGGCGGCTTCCTTGGCGGTCATCAGCACGACGGCGGCGGCGCCGTCATTGATGCCCGAGGCGTTGCCCGCGGTCACGGTGCCGTCCTTCTCGAAGGCCGCGCGGAGCTTGGCCATCGCGTCGAGCGTGGCGCCGTGGCGCGGATACTCGTCGGCATCGACCACGATATCGCCCTTGCGGGACTTGATGGTGACCGGGACGATCTCGTCCTTGAACTTGCCGGCCTTCTGCGCCGCCTCGGCCTTGTTCTGCGAAGCGACCGCGAACTCGTCCTGCTGCGAGCGGGTGATCTGGTACTGCTTGGCGACGTTCTCGGCGGTGTTGCCCATGTGGTAGCCGTTGAAGGCATCCCACAGCCCGTCCTTGATCATGGTGTCGATCAGCTCGAGGCCACCCATCTTGACGCCGCCGCGCAGATATTGGGCGTGCGGGGCCATGCTCATGGATTCCTGGCCGCCGGCGACGACGATCGAGGAATCGCCGTTGAGCAGCGCCTGGTAGCCGAGCGCCACCGTGCGCAGGCCGGAGCCGCAGAGCTGGTTGACGCCCCAGGCCGGGCTTTCCACCGGGATGCCGGCCGCGATCGAGGCCTGGCGGGCCGGGTTCTGGCCCTGCGCGGCGGTGAGGATCTGGCCCATGATGACTTCGGAGACCTGACCGCCCTCGACGCCGGCACGCTCCAGCGCCGCCTTGATGGCGATCGCGCCGAGGTCATGGGCCGGGGTGGTGGCGAAAGCGCCGTTGAAGCTACCGACGGGGGTGCGGGCGGCGCTGACGATGACGACATCGTCTGACATGGACATCTCCTATGGGTTGTAGCTGGGTTTCTCGACGGCGGGCGGCCGATTTGGCGGGCCTGTCTCTTGACGGCTATCCTGTAAACCTCGTCGAGACATGTCAATCGCACTGTCGGGCAAATCGCGCCGCGACGCACTCAAAATGACGCCCTTGGCACTTTCCTGAGCAAATCCTATGCTTTGGAATTAACCGCACAGCACAAAACTGTAGCCGAACCGCTTTGAAAATGCTTACCTTTGCTGCGATGCGTTGCATTTTGCCCTGCGGCGATGCCGTAGGGTTCCAGGTTCTTCGGTGTTGAAGTGAGAGCCCATGGCAAAATCTGAACAACCGACCACGATCAAGAAATACGCGAACCGGCGGCTCTATAATACCGGGACGAGCACCTACGTGACGCTCGAGGATCTCGCGGCGATGGTGAAGGAAGGCGAGGATTTTCTCGTCTATGACGCCAAGACCGGCGACGACATCACCCGCTCCGTGCTCGCGCAAATCATCTTCGAGCAGGAAAACAAGGCCGGGCAGAATCTGCTGCCGACCACCTTCCTGCGCCAGCTGATCCGGTTCTACGGCGACAGCATGCAGATGGTGGTGCCGAAATATCTCGAACAGTCGATCGAGACGCTGACCAAGGAACAGGAAAAATTCCGCAAGCAGATCGCGGGCGCGCTGAGCGGCACGCCGTTTGCGCCGCTGGAAGAACAGGTCCGCCGCAACATGGAGCTGTTCCAGCAGACCTTCTCGATGTTCAAGCCGTTCGTGCCGCAACGCGGTGGCGGCGAGGCCGAGAAGGTGCCGGAGCCGACGCCCGATGACGGCAACATCGACGATCTTCGCCGCCAGATGAAGGACATGCAGGAACGCCTCGAGCGCATGTCGCAGCCGACGAAGAAGGACGAGTAGGTCGCTTCGCCGATCGGCCGGACGCACCGGCCGCTATCGTTTCGCGAAATCCTGACGGCGGCAACCCTGGCCGGCGTCAGGCGCCGCTTGCCCCGGGAAGCATGCTCTTGCGGACGATCGCGTGCACGCCCCAATTGCCGTCGGCAACCTGCGTGACGCCGAAATCGACGCCGAGCGAGATCAGCGCCAGCGCCTCGTCCTCGCTGAGGCGGTAACACTCCATCAGGAATTTGCGCGTCACGCGGAACGCGTTGCGCAGCGCCAGATCGACCGACGAGCGCTGGTAGATTTCCGACTGCGCGTTGCGCCCGAGCTCGCGCAGATAATTGCCGTAGCTGAAGCCGTGCAGGATCCACTCCTCCGGTGTTTCCAAAAGCGGGTGCGCCAGCCCTTCGACATGCGGCTTGGTCGCCTTGCCGCTCTTGTGCAGGATGAAGCGAAACTGGCCGGTGAGCGAAAGCTCGAGCGCGGTGCCGTTGACCTCACCATCGCCTTGCGCGAAATGCGGATCGCCGATCGAGAACAGCGCCCCGGGCACAGCGACCGGCAGATAGAGCGTAGTGCCCTTGGTGGCGCGCCAATTGTCGACATTGCCGCCGAAATAGCCGGGCGGAATCGAATCGATGATGTCGGACTCGCGCGGCGCTACCGCCATGAAGCCGAAATGCAGCCGCGCCGGAATCCGCACGCCGGCGAGCGCGCCGGGCTGTTTCTCGACGGTGGCGTGATCGACCGGCACGCCGGGATAATCCATCGTCTCGTGGCGCACGCCGAACGGATCGGTCTGCGGCGTCCAGCGGTAGGAATAGATGGCGCGGGCCCACTCGGCCTCTGCATCGGTCTCGAAGATCGTGATGGTCTCGCGCTTGGCCGGCGGATCGATCAGATCGTTGTACTGAAAGCCCCACCAGGCCGCGGCGTTGCTGCCGAACGACTTGCCGGCGTGGGCCGGGTTGGCTGATGGCCGCGGCCAGATATCGAGGATCTGCACCTCGAGCACATCGCCCGGCTCCGCGCCGCAGACATAGATCGGCCCGGTACAGATGTGCACGCCGAACCCTTCGCCCGCGCCGCGGCCGAAGATCGAACCGTCCATCGGGCCAGCGCCGCGCCGTTCGACCGACTTGCCCTCGGCGGTCCAGCGAAACACGCTCTCCGCGCCGGGATCACCCTTGATCATGCGCTCATAATCATCGAAGGCGTGCTGGGTCAGCGTCTCGATCGTCACCACCGCGCCCGACTGCACGCTCATGACAGGCGGGATGGCGCGGCTGAGATAGCCCCAATGCGCAGTCTCCCTGGACACCTTGAGATGGTGATGCGAGGCGCCCCGCCCCTCCGGCACAGCCGCCGGCGGTTCAACCGGTACGACCGGCTCCAGCGGCGCAACCGTCTCGCGCGCCACCGGGCTTGACGCGAGATTTGGCGCGAGCCGGAACACCGTTGCGGTGCCACGCGCCAGCCGCGGCCGGCCGCGCGTGCGCTCGCCCTCCACATCGCGCGGCACCGCCTTGCGGAAGTCGCGCGGCGAGGTGCCGTAGGTCGCGCTGAACATCCGGCTGAAATGCGCCTGATCGGTGAAGCCCCAGCGGTAGCTGATTTCGGCGATGCGCTGGTCGGCATAGTTCGGATCGATCAGGTCGTTGCAGCAGCGTTCCAGCCGCCGCTCGCGCACATAGGCCGAGAACGTCGTGTTCTGCCGCTCGAACAGCCGTTGCAGATAGCGTTGCGACAGCCCTTCCTGCCGCGCGATGTCGGCGATGGTCAGGCCGGCATTGCCGAGCTGGGCCTCGATCGCGGCATCGACCCGGCGCAGATGGCCGGCCTGGACCTGCGTCATTGCTTCGGCATCGAGCCGCGTCTCGCCGAGCAGCGCGCCGGCGACGAGTTCGGTGACCGCGACCTCGGCGGTGGCGAGATCGGCCTTGTCCAGGATCGCGAAATTGCCGCCCAGGGTCCGCATCACCGGACGCACGGACGCAGCGGCAATCGTCGCGCCGAGCACCGCCGGCAAACGCAAACGATTATGCCCGAGCCGGCCGAGCAGCCGCTCACGCGGCAGTTCGAGCAACAGGATCTCGAAATCCTCCCGCAAGGTCATCCGCCACGGCGATTGCAGATCACACACCGAGACGTCGTTGTCGGCAAACTCGCAGCTGCGTTGGCCGGACGCGATGCTGCCGCGACCGTAGCCGTGGAAGATGATGGCGACCCGCGCCGGCATTCCCGGCGAGGCCGCATGACCGTTACAGACGATCTGCTGCTCGGTCGAACGCAGCAGCGCGAGCTGGCCGCCGCTGGTCGAGCGCTTCGCGGTCAATTCGCCGAACTGGAATTGGCCGGCCTCCGGCAATTCGCAATCGAGCTGCAAACCGGCCAGCGCCTCGCGCCAGACCTCCCGCCGGTTTTGCCGCGGGATCGCATCGACCGAAACCCGATAGGTCGTCGCGACCATCACCCCTCCAGGCCGCAGCACCGCGGCCTTCCACTCACAGAGCCGTGAACGCAGCCTGCACCGATTGCAGGCAGGCGGCAAGCGTGTTGCGACGGCAGATGTTGCCCAGCCTGCGTGCAACGCGCGGAAGCGGCCGCTTTCGCGTGGCAGCGCTATCAGCGGCGAACGCAGTGCAACTTGATCGAATGCGTCCAAATTCTTGACCGCTACGGCCATGCCGCGATGCGAAGGCGGCCGCCGCAGATGCCTCGCGCGCTGTTGCACAGGCCTTTGCGCTGCGACGACAGCGAGCGCGCCGACAAATTATTGGGCGCGCCCGGTCATGTCGGAGCGGCGCGGCGCCATGCACTCTCATGCGCACTTTCGATCCAAGGAGGAGCTCAAGATGTGCGCAGGTGACGACAAGAACTGCCCGGACTTCGAATTGCATCATCGCCAGTTCAAGGAGACGCTCGACCGGGAACGCCGTTCGTTCCTGCGCTCGAGCTTCGCGGCGGCGGGCGGCGCCGCGGCAATGACCGCCGGCGGCATCTCGCTGGTGACGCCGAAAATGGCGGCCGCCGCCGAGAAGCATCAGCCGGCGCAGCGCGCCTATCACCATTTGCCGGCCAATGCCGACACCGTGCATTGGGGCTATTTCAGCAAGTCGTTGAAGCCGCGCGTCGAGATCAATTCCGGCGACTTCATCACCATCGAGGCGCTGACGCATCACGCCAATGACGATGCCGAGCGCATGGTGAAGGGCGATCCCGGCGTCGAGAGCGTCTATCTCTGGACCAAGGAGAAGAAGGGCGTGAACCGGCGCGGCGCCGGCCCTATGGATGCCTCGCTGTTCGGACGCGGCGCCGGCGAAGGCCTCGGCGTGCATATCTGCACCGGGCCGGTGTTCGTGCGCGGCGCCGAGGAAGGCGACGTGCTCGAGCTGCGCATCATCGACGTCGCGCCGCGGCCCTGCGCCAACCCGAAATATTCCGGCAAAGCATTCGGCAGCAACGCCGCGGCATCGTGGGGCTTCCACTACAAGGATCTGCTCACCGAGCCGAAGCCGCGCGAGGTCGTCACCATCTATGAGGTCGACGCGACCGGCGAGCGCAACTGGGCGCGCGCCGTCTACAATTTCACCTGGACGCCGCAGACCGATCCGTCCGGCGTGGTGCACAAGACCATCGATTATCCCGGCGTCCCGGTCGATCATTCGACGGTCAAGGAGAACCACGGCATCCTGAAGAACGTGCGCATCCCGGTGCGTCCGCATTTCGGCGTGATCGGGCTCGCGCCGAAAGAGGCCGAGTTCGTCGATTCGATCCCGCCGAGCTATACCGGCGGCAACATCGACAATTGGCGCATCGGCAAGGGCGCCACGATGTATTACCCGGTGGCGGTCGAAGGCGGACTGCTGTCGGTCGGCGACTCCCACGCCTCGCAGGGCGATTCCGAACTGTGCGGCACGGCGATCGAATGCTCGCTCAACGGCACCTTCCAGATCATCCTGCACAAGAAGGTCGACCTCGCCGGCACCGCGCTGGAAGCGCTCGACTACCCGATGCTGGAGACCCAGGACGAATGGCTGGTGCACGGCTTCAGCTATGCCAACTACCTCAGCGAGCTGGGAGCCGGCGCGCAGACCGAGATCTACAAGAAGTCGTCGGTCGACCTCGCCTTGCGCGATGCCTTCCGCAAGATGCGCAAATTCCTGATGACGACGAAGAAGCTGACCGAGGACGAGGCCATCTCGCTGATCTCGCTCGGTGTCGACTTCGGCGTCACCCAGGTGGTCGACGGCAATTGGGGCGTCCACGCGGTGATCCGCAAGGACATCTTCGCCGGCGGCGAGAGCTGACGAGAATCTGGAGCGCGGTGATCAGCCGATCATCGCGCTTCAGCCCGTGGCGGGCACGGGCTTCTCCGCCGGCGCGTTCCACGGGCGGTCCGGCGAGGCGAGGCCGATCAGGCGGCCCTGGATGAAGTCGCAGCCCCATTCGCGCAGCATCAAGGCGGCTTCCTCGTCCTGCACCCATTCGGCGACTGTCTTGATCTCGAGGCGGCGCGCGAGATCGATCAGCGTCTGCACGAAGGCGCGGTCGTCGGCCGAACGCACGATGTTCTGCACGAAGGCGCCGTCGATCTTCACGATGTCGACGCCGAGCTTGCGCAGATTGCGGAACGAGGTGTAGCCGGCGCCGAAATCGTCGATCGCGATCCGGCTGCCGAAGTTCTTCAGGCGCGTGACGAAGCCACGCACGTCGTCGATATCCTGGATCGCGACCGTTTCGGTGATCTCGACGATCAGCCGCTCGCCGACGCCGGGATGCGCGCGCATCAAGGATTCGATGGTGGCCCACCAGTCCGGATCCATCGTGGTGTCGGGCGAGATGTTGAGGCTGAGCTGTACGCCGGGGGCGGCGGCGAGCTCGGCGATGGCGAGCTCCAGCACGCGGTGATCAACCAGCCGGATCAGGCCGAGCCGCTCGGCGACCGGCACGATATCGGGCGCGAGCAGCGCGCGGCCGTCGTCCTGCTCCATCCGGACCAGGCACTCGTAGAACGCGGGCTGCCGCAGGCGCGCATCGACCACGGGCTCGAAGCCGATCACGATGCGGCGCTCGTTCAGCGCGGTGACGATCTCGTCGGTGACGCGGATGTTGACGCGGCGCTGGGCGTCGCGCTCGACATTCGGCTTCCACAGCGCGAACGATCCGGCGCGGCGGCTCTTGGCCGTCTCCAGCGTCTCCTGGGCGCGATTGACCGCCTCCTCCGCCGACCTCGCATGGCGCGGAATGGTGACGGCGCCGATCGAGACCGTTACCGACACCGGGCCGGACTTGGTCGGCACCACCTCGTCGCGCACCGCGGCGAGGAAGCGCTCGGCCGCGACATTGGTGTCGTCGACGGTGCAGTTGCGCAGGATCAGGCCGAACTTGTTGCCGGAGAAGCGGCCGAGCATGTCGCCGCTGCGCAGCCGCGCACGAATCCGCTTCGCGACCTCGGCGATGACGGCATCCGCAACATCGAAGCCGAAGGCATCGTTGACGCGCGCGAGGTGATCGATGCCGATCAGCATGAAGGCGCAGGAGGAGCGGAAGCGCGCGCATTCCTCCATCGTCTCGGCGAGCGAGGCGATCAGATGGGTGCGGTTGAGCTCGTTGGTCAGCGGATCGTGCCGCGACAGCTTCAACAGCTGCTCGTCGCGGGCGTGCCGCTCATTGTTGATGCGGACGACACCCTGCACGCGCGCCGGCCTGCCGTCGGCGCCGGCAAACCAGCAGCCGGTCTCCTCGATCCAGATCACCGGCGCCGAGGTGACGGCCCGCACGCCATATTCGATCCGGTAGGGAACGCCCTCCCCGCCGCGTACCGGCGCCGGCGCGCCGAGCGCATCGGATCGCACCGAGCGCGATGGCTCGATCAGCTTGGCAAGCTCGGCACCGCTCGCAAGCGCCGCGACCGGGATATCCGGGAAGACCGCCGCCACATTGTCGCTCCAGGCAATCGCATCGGTCGCCAGGTCCCAGGCGAATGTCGCTTGGCCGAGCGAGGCGAGGATGCTGGCAGCTGGCGGGACAGGGGGCATCGAACATGTCTCGATTTGGGACGGCGCCCGGTGATTCTACACGCTCTCAAGATAGTGGTTCCGGCGAATCCAACGCTAGGTGAAGTTGATAAATAATCTGGAAACCACGTTTTCGACTGTCCGGGAACGAACTGGGGACGGCGGGCATGACCCTTGCCACGGGGGTGTTGCGGAGGGACGCAACGTCCCAAACTATGACGCTCCAACGGGTCGCAGACGATGCCGGATATCGATCGATCGGAAATCCTCGACGGTGAGTGCACCGGTGATCCTGCGGCGGCCGGCACGGCGCTGGTGCCGCTGGCCGCGACCACCCATTGGGCGCCCAAGATCCCGCTGCCGCATGCCGATCCGTCGTTTGTGGCTCATCTGATCGCCACCGCCGCACACGAACCGCAGACGCGCGGACAGCGGCGTGGGTCATTGGCCGACGCGCAGAGCGCTTACGGCCCGCATGTCGACGAACGCCGCAGCGTGGCGCGGCGGACCCGGCAAATCATCTAGCAAATCATCTAGAAAGACCGGACGCCGGAACTGGCGTCCAAGCAGCAGGCGATCAGCGGGCCTTGACGGGCCGATCGCCGTGACTGTCCTGCGGCACGCCGCGTTGCAGCGACATGTGGGAATGGATGCCGAGCCAGCGCCCGTCGGCTTGACGCGCGAGAATGATCGTCGCTCGCCCCGGCCGATCAAAGCGGCTGCCGTCCGCATGGAAGCCGGTGCTTATCCAGGGCGTGATCACCGTCGCCATGCCGCCGTCGGCGCTGATCAGCACCGCCGTATGCGCGAGATCGAAGGCGAAATCCGCGGTGCGGGGCCAGACATTGTCCCATTGCATCTCGGTCCAGCGCGCGCGGCCGTGGATGAGTTCCTGATAGGTGCCGAACGAGATGATGTCCGAATGCCAGAACGGACGCGCGGCAGCATAGTCGACCGCCCTGACGCAGGCGGCGAACCGTTCGAGCCAGTCAAAGATGGATTGAGTTGTCGTTGAGTCGGCGATCGGAAGAGGCGTTTCTGCGCTCATGATCGGCCTCGAAAACACTCAGCGCTGCGGCGCGTCCGACGGCGGATGGCCGCCCGGCTGCAAATCCGGTGAAGCGACGGTCGGCTTCGGCGCGGACTGATCGAGCAGCACGGATTCCGCAACCGACGTCGCCGGTGGAACGGGTGCGGCTGGCGGCGGGGCAGCAGGCGCCGGTGCGGCTACGGGCGCGGGCTCGGAACGCGGCGCGGGCGCCTGTGCCGGCGCGGGCTGCGGCGCCTCGGGCTGCGGCTTGCTGACGCTCGGCGCCGCAGGCGCGACCACCGCACGGCGGCGGGTGCGCAGCGCAATTCCGGAAATGAAATCGACCAGCGCCAGCAGCGTGAGCAGGCCATAGGTCGAGTTGCCGAATTTCGGCCAGAGCACGAATTCGGCGGCGGCGGCGCCGAACACGATCAGCGACAGCAGATGGTCGGTGAGATATTTCGCGCCGGGGCGCGCGCCCTTGATGACCTCGAGCAGCAACAGCAGCACGGCGGCCGCGAGCAGCATGTCGCTGAGCGTGATCTGCCACTGCTCGCCCGACAGCAATGTCAGCCTGATCAGCGGGTCCGTGAAGGACACGCCGGGCATCAGGAAAGCGATGATGTTGTAGACCGCGAGCGGAACGAGCAGCAGCGGAAAACCGACCATCGGGGCTTGCGCCTTATTCAGGGAGAACCAGCAATGCGGCGATGCTCATTGGCCTCGCCGCGGACGCGCCCGTCTTGGCCGCACTCGTTGACCGAATTCAGGCGCCGCGCCGCATGGCTGCGGCGCGTAGGCCGAATGTCCGATCAGGACTCTTTCTTGGCCTTCAGGACCTGGCGGCCCTTGTACATGCCGGTCTTCAGGTCGAGATGGTGCGGACGGCGCAGCTCGCCGGAGTCCTTGTCCTCGACATAGGTCGGGGTCTTGATCGCATCGGCCGAACGGCGCATGCCACGGCGCGACGGCGAGGTTTTTCTTCTGGGAACGGCCATGACGGTGTCCTCTAGGGTGTTGCGGAGGCATCGTCCGAAATGCGGACGGCTCAGCGCTTCGAAGCGCAAGCTGCGATGCCGGTAAGGCCGCGCTTATAGAGGAAGGCATCGCGTAAAGCTAGGGTCCGGGCCAGCAAAAAGCGCCCGAAATAGCCCTCAGGAGCCGCGATTTTCGCGCCAGCAGCGCTCCACCGCGTTGGCCCGGACCATGTAGGTCGCGGACAGCCTGCGGACCCCCGGCCCCGGGTTCCGGGCGCTCCTCTTGACCGGATTCGGCAGGATCGCCGCCAAAAGCGCGGCCTCGCGGGGGGACAGCCCCGCCGCCGACCGGCCGAAAGCATATTGGGCGCCGGCCTCGGCGCCGAACTGGCCGGACGGGCCCATTTCCGCGATATTGAGGTAGATTTCCAGGATCCGCTGCTTGGGCAGCACGAGATCGATCCAGAGCGCCAGCGGCAGTTCCAGCCCCTTGCGGATCACGCTGCGGCCGGACCACAGGAACAGGTTCTTGGCGACCTGCTGGGTGATGGTCGAGCCGCCGCGGGCCACCTCGCCATCCTCGGCGTCGTCCAGCACCTCGCGCAGCGCGCCCCAATCGATGCCCCGATGCTTGCAGAAATGAGCATCCTCCGAGCCGACCACGGACCGCGCCAGGTAGGGCGACATCGCGCCGAAATCGATCCAGTGCCGCGTCACCGGGGCCCCGCGCAGGGTCCGCCACGCCATCAGCGCCGAAACCGGATGGCCGGTGCGGTAGAACGGCGCCACCAGATACGGCAGCAACAGCAGGGCCAGCAAAAGCAGCAATAAAATTCGGACGATGCGCAAAACAGGAGTTTCCGGGGAGGACCATTCCAGGAAGGATTTGGGACCCGCCCGCCAGAACACGGCCGGCGCCGTCGACGTCTGCGGGATAATTCACGGTTTTTCCAGCACTTTTAAGGCGCATTCCGTCGCAGGGCAGGAATTGACGAAGCCGATGCCATCAACGATTGTCCGGCCGAAAATCGATCTGGAGCAATTCTTAATGACGACCGGTACTGCAGAGTTTTCCAAGCGGCTGGACCAGACCGCGGAGGATACCGAAGCCCTGCTCGCGAAACTGCTGTCCGACGCGACCGAAAGCGACGAGATCGTGCGCCCGAAGCGGCTGATCGAAGCGATGCGCTATTCGAGCCTCGGCGGCGGCAAGCGGCTGCGGCCGTTCCTCGTGGTCGAGAGCGCGGCGGTGTTCGGCATCCCGCGCGAAGCCGCCCTGCTGGTCGGCGCCGCGCTCGAATGCATCCACTGCTACTCGCTGATCCACGACGACCTGCCGGCGATGGACAATTCCGATCTGCGCCGCGGCCGCCCGACCCTGCACAAGGCCTATGACGACGCTACCGCGATCCTCGCCGGCGACGCGCTGCTCACCATCGCCTTCGACATCATCACCCGCGATGCGATCCACAAGGACGCCCAGGTCCGCCTGCTCTTGACCCGCGCGCTGGCGCGCGCCTCCGGCATCGGCGGCATGGCCGGCGGCCAGATCCTCGACCTCGCCGGCGAAGGCCGCTTCGGCGACCGCGAGCCGGTCGACGTCGCGCGCCTGCAGCAGATGAAGACCGGCGCGCTGCTCCGCTTCGGCTGCATCGCCGGCGCGATCCTCGGCCAGTCCTCGCAGAAGGAATACCAGGCGCTCGACGATTACGGCAAAGCGCTCGGCGAAGCCTTCCAGATCGCCGACGATCTGCTCGACGTCGAGGGCGACGCCGCGGCGCTCGGCAAGCCGGCTGGCGCTGACGCCGCGCTCGGCAAGACCACCTTCGTCACCCAGCTCGGCATCGATGGCGCCAAGCAGCGCGTCCGCGACCTCCTCGCGCGCGCCGATGCCGCGCTGTCGGTGTTCGGCGACCGCGGCGACGTGCTGCGCGCGGCCGCCCGCTTCGTCGCCGAGCGCAAGAACTAGCCGAGAGCAACGCGGGAAATGAACAGGGAGATCGACGACCGCCTTGTTCGCTTCCGCAAGCTGCCGCTGCTGGTCCGCGTCGTCGTGGGCCGGCCGCGCACCTTCGGCTCGATCGCTTTCGGCATCCTGGCTGCGCTGCTGGTGCCGGGAGCACCGCGCATCGTCACGCGCCTGCTCGCGGGCTGGGATGCCTTCGCCGCGCTCTATCTCGTGCTCGCCTATGTGATGATGCTGCGCTGTGGCGTCGCCCATATCAAGCGAAGCGCCATGCTGCAGGACGATGGCCGTTTCCTGATCCTGCTGCTGACCGCGTTCGGCGCGCTGGCGAGCCTCGCCGCCATCGTGTTCGAGCTCGGCGCATCCAAGGGCAGCCCGGCCGGACTGGCGCTGGCAATCGTCACCATCACGCTGTCATGGGCCTTGGTGCACACCGCGTTCGCGCTGCACTACGCCCATGAGTATTATCGCGGCAGGACGCCCGGCGGATTGCAGTTTCCGAGCGGCGAGGAACATGTCGACGCCGATTACTGGGACTTCGTCTATTTCTCGTTCGTGATCGGCATGACGGCGCAGGTCTCCGACGTCGGCATCACCGACAAGATCATCCGCCGCACCGCGACCGTGCACGGCATCATCTCGTTCGTGTTCAACACCGCGCTGCTCGCCCTGATGGTGAACATCGCCGCGAGCGCGATCTAGCCGCGCCGCCTGATGAGATGCCGTGCGCGAGGCGGTCGGCAAGGACTACAAGCAGCACGCCGATGACGTCGCGCGGATCTATTCCCCGCCTTGCGTCACGTGCTCCTGATATTGCGGCAGATCGTCCGTTATCGCGTACCACGGCGCCTTGGAGCCGACGAAGATGTGGGCGGTCGGGCGGATCGCCGGCGCATCGCGCAGCGTGCCCATCGCGACATGGACATAGGCGCCGCCGCGGACCTGCGAATAGAGCAGCGAGCCGCAGCGGCCGCAATGCGCGTCGTGGGTGAGCTCATCGCCATAGATCAGGAGTCCATCAGCGCCGCGGACCACGGTGAATTTGTCGCGCGCGATTCCCGCGAACGGCTTGAACGCCGATCCCGTGGTGCGCCGGCAGTTCGAGCAGTGACAATTGAGCGCATAGGCAAACGCGTCGGCCACCTCGTAGCGCACGTCGCGGCAGAAGCATTCGCCGGTCAGGATATGTTCGTTCGAATTTGCAGATGCGGTCACAACTCGTCCCTCACGCAGAATTTTGTCGCCGGCCATGGCGCAATCAGGCGGTTCATGGCTAAATCGTAGAGCCTTTTCCGTTCCGATTGAATCGGAACGGGGGCTCCAGATTCGAGCTTTGACGCGTTTTCTTCACGCGAACCGGCACCCGCTTCGCTCGAAAACGCTCCAGCCGATCCAATCCTGCCGGGAGGACCAACCAATGAGCCAAGATCGATCCAGCGTCGAAAGCGTCGTGCAAACCTATTTCGACGGTCTCTACGAGAGCAATGTCGACAAGCTCGCCGAGGCTTTTCATCCGAGCGCCGATTTGCGCTGGGTGGAGAAGGGCGAGCTGAAGGTCCTGACCGTGCCGGACTGGCTTGCCCTGGTGCGCAAGCGCACCTCGGCGAAGGCCGAAGGCAAGCCGCGCGAGGATTTTATCGTTACCATCGACCGCTCCGACGACAACACCGCCTTCATCAAGGTGCGCTGCCAGCTGCCGCCGCGCTATTTCACCGACTATCTGGTGGCGATGAAGCTCGCCGACGGCTGGCAGATCGTCTCGAAGTCGTACCGCTACGACCTCAGGGATTGATCGACCGGGCGCGGCGCGCCCCGCGACGGCTTTGTGACACGCCCCCGCGGTCCGGCTCCGGCCGGACCGCATTGACTGGCGGTGGTTTCCGGGCGAATTGAGCCCGTTATGGAAGCCAAGTTTCAGATTTTTCTCACTTTGCTCGGCGTGCTGGCGGGAACCGCCCTGGTGGCGCGGCGGACCGATATCGCGCCCGCGATCCTGCTGCTGCTGGTCGGCATCGTGCTCGCCTTCGTGCCGGGCATGCCGTCGCTGGAACTGCCGCCTGAGCTGGTGCTGCTGGTGGTGCTGCCGCCGCTGATCTATTCGGCGAGCGTCGCGATGAGCTGGCGCGAGTTCAAGGCCAATCTGCGGCCGATCATCCTGCTGTCGGTCGGCTGCGTGATCTTCACCGCCTTCATGGTTGCGGCCGCGACCCATTATCTGATCGGCCTGCCCTGGAGCATCGGCTTCCTGCTCGGCGCCATCGTCGCGCCGCCGGACGTGGTCGCGCCGCTGGCGATCGCCCGCAAGCTCGGCATGCCCCGCCGCATCCTGGTGGTGCTCGAGGGCGAAGGGCTCGCCAATGACGCGACCGCGCTGATCCTCTACCGCTTCGCGCTCGCCGCGATCACCACCGGGCTGTTCTCGCTGCCGAAGGCGACCGGCACCTTTCTCGTCATCGTCGCCGGCGAGATCGCGTTCGGCACCGCGGTCGGCTGGCTCAGCCTGCGCGCCCGCCGCCGCGCCAGGGATCCGCAGGTCGAGATCACGCTCTCGCTGATCACGCCCTATCTCGCCTACTGGATCCCGGAGCATTTCGGCGGCAGCGGCGTGATCGCGACCGTCGCCTGCGGCCTCTACATGAGCTGGAACGGACCGCTGTTGATCTCGGCCGCGACGCGCCTGCAGGGCATCTTCTTCTGGGACTTGATCATCTATCTGATCGAGGGCCTGCTGTTCCTCTTGACCGGCTTCCAGATGCGCTCGCTGTACGAGAAGTCGAAGTCGTTCCCGCTGCACGACATCCTCACCGCGACCGTGCTGGTCGCCGTCATCGTGATCGTCGCGCGCTTCGTCTGGGTGTTTCCCGGCACCTATCTGCCGCGCTGGATCAGCCGGCGCGTGAGCGAGCGCGATCCGCTGCCATCGTGGCGGGCGGTGTTCGTGGTCGCCTTCACCGGCGTGCGCGGCGCGGTCTCGCTCGCCGCGGCGCTGGCGCTGCCCCTGACATTGCCGAACGGGGACGCCTTCCCGTATCGCGACCTGATCCTGTTCGTCGCCTTCGGCGTGATCTTCGTGACGCTGGTCGGGCTCGGCCTCACTTTGCCGCCGGTGGTGCGCTGGCTCGGCCTCGCCAGGGACGGGCGCAGCGAGCACATCGCCGAGCACGAGCAGGAGATCGCGGCGCGGCGCGAGGCGCTGAACGCTGCGCTGAAGTCGCTCGATGCCATCACCGACGACCGCGAGCTTTCCGACGAGGTGATCAAGCTGTTGCGCTCGCGGCACGAGATCCGCATCAACCAGCTGCCCGACTCGCTCAATCCCGACACCCACGACGTCTCCGCCACCGGCACCGAGCTGACGCGGGAGCTGATCGCCTCCGAGCGCAAGTTCATCCATATGCTGCTGCGCGACGGCAAGATCACCGACGAGACCAGGCGGCGCATCGAGCGCGACCTCGACCTCGAGGAAGCCAGCCTCGCCAACCGCGAGTATCGCAGGATTCCGCTGTAGCCCCGATGTCGTCCCGGGCAAGCGAAGCGCGACCCGGGACCCATAACCACCGATCGATGTTATTCGACCAGGCTGCGGCCACAGCCAATTCCAACAATTTCCGACTGTGGTTATGGGTCCCTGCTTTCGCAGGGACGACAGATCACTCCGCGGCGGCGTTCCGGCCGGGACCGCCGACGAAGCCGGCGGGATCGCCGAACCGTTCGATCATCACGGTGGTGAGGTCCTTGGTCTTGCTGGTGACGCAGGCGCCGGAGCGCACGGTGTAGCGGTCCTGGTGCTGAGCATGCGGCGGCGCCTCGCCCTTCTGCAGCGCGCGGGCCGCTTCCATCACCAGCTTGCGGAAATGCATGATGCCGAGATCGGTCGGGCCGAGATGCTCGCGGGTGCGATCGGCGATCGGGCCCTGGCTGTCCTGCACCGCGGCGTCCTGCTCGGAAACGCCCTTGATGCCGGTGTAGCTCTTGGTCCGCTGCAGCTTGCGATCGATCAGATAGTCGTTTGCCTTGTTGCGCAGCGGCACGTAGTTCTCGTCGACCACAGCCATCACGCCATTGCCGTTGGCGTAGCCTTCCCGCTCGGCGTCGGTCAGCGGGCGGTGCGGATTCCAGGCATAGGTATAGATCCAGCAATTGGTGTCGGTGACCGGCACGAAGGTCTGGCCGAACATGTTCTCGCCCGGCATCGAGCTCGGCGCATAGCTGTGGAACGGCATCAGGAACTGGGCGATGCGCCAGTAGATATTGTCGCTGCCGGTGAGACGTCCGCCCGCCACCGTGAGGCCCGCCTCATGCGGATTGATCTTGATCACCGGGCGCGGATCCTCGGCGATCCAGCGCATGTGATCGGTCGCGACCCGCGTCAGCGGGTTCACGAAATGCTTCTTGATGTCGAGGATCTCGTTCTCCTCCTTCTCGAAGGAGAGATGCGCGAAGGTGAAATGCGCGGTGTCGATCGAGCCTTCCACCGCCTGCACCCAGTTGCAGTCCTGCCACTTCTTGGTGACGAAGCGGTGCGAGGCCGGCAGCAGCGCCATCTCCAGCGCCGGCAGTTCGGGCATCGCATCGGCCGGGCCCATATAGGCCCAGATCATGTCGCCCCATTCGCGCACCGGATAGGACTTGATCCGGATCAGGTCCTTTGCGTTGAGGTCGGGATACGAGGTCGGCATGTCGACGCAGCGGCCGTCGGTATCGAACTTCCAGCCGTGATAGACGCAGCGGATGCCGCATTCTTCGTTGCGGCCGAGCCAGAGATTGGCGCCGCGATGCGGGCAGTATTGGTCGATGACGCCGACCACGCCTCTGGTGTCGCGGAAGGCGAGCAGCTCCTCGCCCATGACAACGATCTTCTTCGGATCGCTGTCCGGCTCCGGTAGTTCTTCGGACAGCAGCACCGGAATCCAGAACCGGCGCAGCAATTCGCCCATGCCGGTCCCCTCACTGGATTCGGTGAGGAATTTGTTGTCCTCGGCGCGAAGCATGGGCAACCTCCCGATGGCATTTTTCAGTTCGTAGTTCGCAGGATGGGTGAGCGAAGCGATACCCATCAACTTTTTGAGCCGCACGATGATGGGTTTCGCTGCGCTCTACCCATCCTACGCACCACGCAATCCTCACACCGGCCGCTCTCCCTTCACGGTGACGCGGGTGCCGGAGCGGGTGTGCGGCCAGTAATCCCACATCGCGCGATGCTGGGCGCAGCGGTTGTCCCAGAACGCGATCGCGTTCTCGGTCCAGCGGAAGCGGCACTGGAACAGCGGGTTCTCGGCGTGCTGGTAGAGATAGGCCAGCATGGCGTCGCTCTCATCGCGCGGGATGCCGACGATGAAGCGGGTGAAGCCGCGATTGACGTAGAGCGATTTCTTGCCGGTCACCGGATGGGTGCGGACCACCGGATGCTCGGCGCGAGGATATTCCCGTTTGTCGGAGACGCCGTAGTTGGCATAGAGCCCACGATAGGTCTGTTCGCCGTCATGCAGCGCGGTCAGCCCGTCGAGATAGGCCTTCATGCGGTCCGACAGCGCCTCATAGGCGGCGTACATGTTGGCGAACAGGGTGTCACCGCCGCGCGGCGGGCACTGCTTGATGTAGAGGATCGAGCCCATCGGCGGCTCGAGGTCGCAGGACACGTCGGTGTGCCAGCCCTCGCCATTGGCGCGCGGCGAATCCTTGTCGGCATAGATCTTCATCAGCGCCGGATCGCCCTCATTGGGCGCGGCGGGGTGCACGTGCAGCTCGCCGAACTTGCGGCCGAAGGCGAGATGCTGGTCGGGGCTGATGTGCTGGTCGCGGAAGAAGATGACGAGGTTTTCGGCGAGCGCGCGATGGATCTCGTCCATCTGGCGGTTGGAGCGCGCATCGCCGCCGACGAGCTTGCCGATATCGACGCCGGAAATCTCCGCGCCGATGATCGGCGTCAGCTTCTCGACGCCGATGGTCTCATAGGGCTCGGATTGGTCGGCGAGGTGGCGGTAGCGCGGGCCTTGTTTGCCGGACAGCGAGCTCATGGGCGTTCTCCCGATGGTTCTTGTTTTGACCATCGTAGCCCGGATGGAGCGAAGCGCAATCCGCGCCGCAAGCATATCCGTCGTCCCGGACAAGCGCAGCGAAGCGGAGCGCAGATCCGGGATCCATAATCACAGGGTCGGGTTTTGCGGAGTTTGGTAACCCGCATCTCGCGCCACAACCACCGTCTGTGGTTATGGGTCCCGGCTTTCGCCGGGACGACAGCGGAATGTGTTGCGCGAGCGGCGGACTACTCCGCGGCGCCGGCCTGCTCCGGCAGCTTGGCGCCGTTGCCGTAACGCTGGTCGATATAGTCGATCACCAGTGCCTTGAAGTCGGCGGCGATGCCCGGGCCGCGCAGGGTGCGGAACTTCTTGCCGTCGACGAAGACAGGCGCGGCCGGCGCTTCGCCGGTGCCGGGCAGCGAGATGCCGATATTGGCATGCTTGGATTCGCCGGGACCGTTGACGATGCAGCCCATCACCGCGACGTTGAGCTGCTCGACGCCCGGATATTTGGTCTTCCAGGCCGGCATCTCGTCGCGGATGAAATCCTGGATCGAGCGCGCCAGCTCCTGGAACGTGGTCGAGGTGGTGCGGCCGCAGCCCGGGCAGGCCGCAACCAGCGGCACGAAGGTGCGGAAGCCCATGGTCTGCAGCAATTCCTGCGCGACCTGCACTTCCAGCGTGCGATCGCCGCCGGGCTCCGGCGTCAGCGAGATGCGGATGGTGTCGCCGATGCCCTGCTGCAGGAGGATGCCGAGCGCGGCCGAGGAGGCCACGATGCCCTTCGAGCCCATGCCGGCCTCGGTGAGGCCGAGATGGATCGCATAATCCGAGCGGCGCACCACTTCCTGATAGACCGCGATCAGATCCTGCACGGCCGATACCTTGGCCGACAGGATGATCCGGTTCTTCGGCATGCCAAGCTCTTGCGCGCGCGCCGCCGACAGCAGCGCCGACTGCACCATCGCCTCGCGCGTCACCGCGCGGGCATCGCGCGGATTCGCAGACGCCGTGTTCTCGTCCATCAGCTTGGTGAGCAGCTCTTGGTCGAGCGAGCCCCAATTGGCGCCGATGCGCACCGGCTTGTTGTTCTTGTTGGCGATCTCGATGATGTCGGCGAACTGCGTATCACGCTTGTTCTTGAAGCCGACATTGCCGGGATTGATGCGGTACTTGTCGAGCGCCTCGGCGCAATCAGGATATTCGGCGAGCAGCTTGTGGCCGATGTAGTGGAAGTCGCCGATCAGGGGCGTGGTGATGCCGCGCTTGCGCAGGCCGTCACGGATGTGCGGCACGGCAGCGGCGGCTTCCTCGCGGTCGACCGTGATGCGCACCATCTCGGAGCCGGCGCGGGAGAGCGCGGCGACCTGGGCGATGGTGCCATCGATGTCGGCGGTGTCGGTGTTGGTCATCGACTGCACGACGATCGGCGCACCGCCGCCGACGGCGACGTTGCCGACCATGACCTGCGTGGTTTGGTGCCGCGGCGCGGGGCCGGCGACGTCGTCTTGCGGCAAAATCTCGGGCTTGTTCATGGCGTCTCGAATATCAGGTTTTGGTGACATTCACCAAGGGGGCGATGGGCCTCGCACGCGGCGGGCCAAACGATCATGTTTCGGAGTGAATTCAATAGCTTATGGCGCCGATTGAGGCCAAACGCAAGCCATGCAGCGGCGTCCTGCATGCCCAGCTATATTGGACCGGATTGGGGTGAATCAAAGGGCAAAGTGACAGCTTTTCATGTGACCTCGCGCATCTTAGCATCCTGTTAAGGGCACAGCGGGAGGACGTGAAATGGCCGGCCACAGCGAGCTGATCACCACGGCGGAACTTGCCGAGATCCTGAACCGGCCGGACCTTCGCCTGTTCGACTGCACGACCTATCTGGAGCCGGCCCCCGCCGGCAGCAACGTTCCCTATATTGTCGTCTCGGGCCGCCAGACGTTCGAGGCCGGCCACATCCCGGGCGCGAATTTCCTGGATTTGCAGGCCGAATTCTCCGAGGCCCGTACCGAGCTGCGCTTCATGATGCCGCCGACAGCGCAGCTCGAAGCCGCGTTCGGCCGTCACGGCATCTCGGCGGGCAGCCGCGTCGTGCTCTATTCGATCGGCACTGCAATGTGGGCGACGCGATTCTGGTGGATGCTGCGCTCGCTCGGCTTCGAGGGTGCCGCGGTGCTCGACGGCGGCATCGACAAATGGACCGCCGAAGGACGTGACATCGAGACCGGACTTGCCGGCGGCTATCCGCCGGCGACGTTTCCGGCACGGCCGAAGGACGGCATGTTCGTCGACAAGCATGACGTGCTCGCCGCGACCACGGAGGGCGACACCGTCATCGTCAACGCGCTCGGCCCGCAATTCTACAAGGGACTGGAGCCGAGCCGTTACGGCCGGCCCGGCCGCATCCCCGGCAGCGTCAGCGTGCCGGCGGCGACCTTGATCGATCCCAAGGCCAAGACGTTCGTGCCGCTTGAGGAGGCCGAAGCAACCTTCGCCGCGCAAGGCATCACCAAGGATAAGCGCGTCGTCGCCTATTGCGGCGGCGGCATCTCCGCAACCATCGACCTGTTCCAGCTGCATCGGCTCGGCTACGACAATCTCACGCTCTATGACGGCTCGATGGGTGAATGGGCGAAGGATGCAGAGTTGCCGATCGAGACGGGGTAGCGGACGGGGCGCACAGCTCTCTCCTCACGTCGTCCCGGCGTAGGCCGGGACCCATGACCACCGAATTTGCTTGCGAACGGGAAAGCGGCCCCAGCATCGCGCGACAACCGACATTTGGGGTAATGGGTCCTGGCCTTCGCCAGGACGACGCTGAATGTTTGGCGCGCCTACGAGAGGACACCTGCCACTAAGGCGTCAGCTTTTGTCGCAGCGGCCCGGTGGCGCGGGCGATCAAGCCGGCTTCTTGACGATCTCAAGGCCTCGGGCCGCCAACTCCTTCAAGATGCTCCGTGCGAGGTGGGAGCACTCATCCGGCTTGATCCAGCACGCGCTCCGCCAGTCCGGATCATCCTCCTTGGAGTATGCGGTGAACGCGGAGCGAATACCGGCTTCAATTGCATCGGTGGCATCGATTGGCATCAGCGCGCCTCCACGGCCTTCCTCCCATGGGAGGGTTCACGGAGTATCGGTGGCAGTGTTGATGTAGATCAACACCGCATCAAGCGGCCTCATTCGCCGCCAATGATGTGCCGCGCTCTCACGCAGGCACGTTCGGATCCGGCGTCACCTTCGGGTCGGGCTTATTGACGAGATAGAGCCCGGCGATCACCAGCAGCGCGGCGACGCCGAACACCGCCGTCAGCGTGTCGTGCATGATGAAATAGGCCGCGACGACGCCGAACAGCGGCGTGACGAAGGTGAAGGCGGACAGCTTGCTCGCGGAGTAAGTTTTCACCATCGCAAACCAGATGACGAAGGTGCAGCCCACCACCCAGACGGCCTGATAGGCGAGCAGCGAGATCGACAGCGCGCTCGGCACATGCTCGATGCGCTCGCCCGCGATCCAGGCGGCGAGGCCGAGGATCGGAATCGAGATCGCGACCTGGTAGCCGAGCGCCTTTTCCGGCGCGGCCTTGCGCAGCTGTGTGCCCTTGGCGACCAGCGTGGTTGCCGCCCACAGCGCGCCGCCGCCGACCACCATGAGGTCGCCGAGCAGCACCTTGGCGTCGACGTTCGGCTGCGGCACGCCGATCGCGAGCGCGACGCCGGCAAAGCTCAGCGCAAGCCCGCTCCACTGCACGGTCGAGAGACGCTCGCCGAGGAACTGGTGCGAGCCGAGCGCGACGAAGAACGGCGCGGTGTAGAGGAACACCGAGGCACGCGACGCCGAGGTGAAGACGAGGCCGGTGAAGATCAGCACGAACTCGCAGCCGAACATCAGCCCGGCGATGATGCCGGGCACGAGCGTGCCGTCGCGCTCGAAGAATTTGACGCCGCGCAAGTGGCCGACGATCAGCATCACCGGCAGCGCGCCGGCGGAGCGGATCAACGCCTGCAACATCGGCGGCACGTCGGGCAGCGCGAGTTTCACCGCAAGCTGGTTGAAGCCCCAGCTCACGCACAGCATCAGCATCACGGCGATGGCGCCGGGCGGCAGCCCGTGTCCGACGCTGACGGGCCTCGTGACGCTGGCGGAGATCGCTTGGGTCGACATGTTTCCTCGCGGGCCGGCTTGGTGCCGTGTTGTTAATTGCCGGTTGGGCTCCCTCGCCCCGCTCTTGCGGGGAGAGGGTTGGGGTGAGGGGCCGTCGCCGCAAATTCGATAGAACCGAGCGTGCGGAGAGCCCCCCTCACCCGAAATTCGCTACCGCGAATTTCGACCTCTCCCCGCAAGCGGGGCGAGGTAGCTCGAAAGCAGTGCGAGTTAGCTGAAACCATCGCGCCATCACGTCTTCTGGCAATGCGCGCAGGTGCCGGCGATCTCGACGACGGAGAGTTTCGGGATGAACCCCGAGGCCCGCGCCGCCGCGGTCAGGCTTTGCGCGACGGGGGCGGCCGGGATCTCGCCGACCGAGCCGCAATGGTCGCAGATCAGGAACGCCACCATCGAGGTCTCGTCATGGTCATGCGCGCAGGCGAGGAAGGCGTTGCGGCTCTCGATGCGGTGGACGAGGCCGTTCTCCATCAGGAAGTCGAGCGCGCGGTAGACGGTAATCGGTGCCGGCCGCGGCATCGTCTTGGCCAGCTCGTCGATCACCTCATAGGCGCCGAGCGGGCGATGGCTCGACAGCAGCGCCTGCAGCACCTGACGGCGGATCGGAGTGAATTTCTGGCCGCGGCGCGCACACACCTGCTCGGCATGCGCCATCGCGTCCGCGGCGCAGCGGCCGTGATCGTGGTCGGGGGCAGGAAATGTCGGCTTGGCCAGGCTCATTGCCCCGATATGTAGCATTTGCGCGCCCGTTCCCAAAGCCCGGCTCCCCAGCCCCGGTCCGCCGCCGCGTTGCAGCCATGCCCGCAATGCGGGGCAGCCTCGCGTTAACCCGGCATGCAGAAATCATAAGCAAGCTTATTATATCCCAAGCTTATGGAGGCAGGATCGATGCGCGGTTCGGTGGACACCGATTTCTTGTTTACGCTGGGCGAAGTGTTCCGGCTGATCCGGGTCTACGCCGACAAGGAGGCCGCCCGCTACGGCATCACTCGCGCGCAATGGGCCGTGCTGTCCAAGGTGGAACGCCAGGAAGGGTTGAAGCAGACCGAGCTCGCCGAGCTGCTCGAAGTGCAGCCGATCACGCTGACGCGGCTGATCGACAAGCTCTGCGACAATGGCTGGATCGAACGCCGCAGCGACGAGAACGACCGCCGCGTCAACCGCCTCTATCTGAAGAAGGCCGCGCGCCCGCTGCTCGGCAAGCTCGCCGGCCTCCGCTCCGAACTCACCGCGACCGCGCTCGAGGGCATCAGCCCCGCTGACGCGTATCGCCTGCTCACCCAACTGGAATCGATCAAGGAAAACGTTCGCAATGCCGTCCAAACCCCAGCCGGCGAGCCCTCCCGAAAGGAACAGCGCTATGGCTGAACCCGTCCTCAAGCTGGCGCCCGAGCAGAAGAGCAATCCGGGCGAGCCTGCGCCGTCGGGCAAGGCCAGCCGCGCGCCGCGCCGTCGCCTGATGGCGGGCCTGCGGCGCTATCGCCGGGTGCTGCTGCTGGTCGTGCTGCCGAGCCTCGCTGCGATCGGCGGCATCGTGTTCTATCTCAATGGCGGCCGCTATGTCGGCACCGACGACGCCTATGTCGGCGCGCAGAAGGTGCTGATCACGCCGGAAATCTCCGGCAAGATCGACAAGATCGTCGTGAAGGAAGGCCAGCACGTCAAGAAGGGCGACGAGCTGTTCGAGATCGACCCGGTGCCGTTCCGCCTCGCGGTAGCGCAGGCCAAGGCCGCGCTCGACCAGACCAGGACCACCTATGACAACCTGGTCGACAACATCAAGATCAACGGCAGGATGCTGGAATTCGCCCAGCAGAGCATCGAATTGAAGAAGCGCGACGTCGAACGCAAGTCGACGCTGGCCAAGCAGAATTTCGGCTCGCAGCTCGACCTCGACAACGCGGCGAATGCGCAAGTGACGGCCGAGAGTCTCGCGCAATACATCAGGCAGCAGATCTCCAAGGACAAGACCCAGCTGCTCGGCGATATCGACCTGCCGATCGAGCAGTTCCCGCCTTACGCCCAGGCCAAGGCCAAGCTCGACGACGCCCAGCGCAATCTCGACCACGCCGTGCTGCGCGCGCCGATGGACGGTGTCGCGACCCAGGTCGACCAGATCCAGCTCGGCCGCTTCGTCGCCGCCGGCTCGCCGGTGTTCTCGATCATCGATGTCGACCATCCCTGGGTCGACGCCAATCCGAAGGAGAGCGACTTCACCTATGTCGCGGTCGGCCAGCCGGTTGAGCTCGATGTCGACGCGTTCCCGAACCATCGGTTCAAGGGCGAGGTCGGCTCGCTGTCGCCCGGTACCGGCGCGCAGTTCGCGATCCTGCCGCCGCAGAACGCCACCGGCAACTTCGTCAAGGTGGTGCAGCGTGTGCCGGTGCGGATCTACTTCGACGAGAACGATCCGTTCGTGAGGAAGCTGAAAGCCGGCATGAGCGTCTACGCGACGATCGACACCAACCACCGCCGCACGCTGGCCGGCCTGCTCGGGCTGGCGCCGGCCTCGGCGCACCCGGACCACGAATAGAGATAAGAAGCGGTCGATAGTCGACCGCAGAGACAGTGCGCCCCCTCTCCCGCTTGCGGGGGAGGGCCGGGGCTGGCTCTTATACACATCTGACGCTGCCGACGATCGCATAAGTG
>NZ_JBXEJO010000072.1:0-51523 GCF_056837965.1 Bradyrhizobium ferriligni | reverse complement strand
AAATATGCTTCGACGTATCCATACCGATGCGGATAATCTCTCTCACGGACGGCTCCCTTGTCTGAGATTTGCAACAACCTCATTCTGGCACACTGATGCCGTAGGGGGCCGTCCACCCCATCAACCACCGCAGTGCGTCGCATGCGCGCTGCGGCCACAGCGGCGCGCCACACTCCCATTCGTGGCAATGGGTCCCGGCCTGCGCCGGGACGACGATGTTGAAACAGCGCAGCCACTTCCCCCGTATTGTTTTTCGCGCGCGATGCCGCCACACTCCGCGCAACCAAAACAAGACGTCACGGGGGAAACATGTCCGACGCGCCGAAACTGAGCAACCTTGCCGACATGGTGCGCGACCGCGCCAAAAGCCGCGGCGCTGCGCTGGCCTATGAATTCGAGGGGCGGCAAACCAGTTTCGCTGAGTTCGACATCAAGACCAACCGCGTCGCCAACGCGCTGATCGCGATGGGCGTCAAGAAGGGCGAGCGGATCGCCTATCTCGGCAAGAACAGCGACTTCTATTTCGAGCTGTTGATGGGCGCGATGAAGGCCGGCGTGGTGATGGCGCCGGTGAACTGGCGCCTTGCAGGCCCCGAGGTCGCCTTCATCGTTGACGACTGCAAGGCCCCCGTGCTGTTCGTCGGCCCCGAATTCATCACGCAGGCGCGCAACATCCGCGACAAGCTGCCGAGCGTCCGCACCATTATCACGACCGAAGGCGGCGCGCCGGAATGGCCCGACTTTCTCGCCTGGCGCGATGCACAGGGCGGCGACGACCCGCGCGTTGCGATCGAGCCGAAGGACATCGCGATCCAGCTCTACACCTCCGGCACGACGGGCAAGCCGAAAGGCGCGATGCTGTCGCACGCCAATTTCCTCAACCTCGTGCAGAGCGGCAACGAGGCCGAGAAGCCGGAATGGAACCGGTGGACCACCGACGACGTCTCGCTGGTCGCGATGCCGATCTTCCACATCGGCGGCTCCGGCTGGGGCGTGATGGGGCTCTATCACGGCGCCCGCGGCGTGATCGCGCGCGAGTTCGACCCGACCAAGGTGCTCGACTTCTTCGAGCAGTCCGGCATCACAAAGCTGTTCATGGTGCCGGCCGCGATGCAGTTCGTGGTGCGGCAGCCGCGCGCGCGGCAGGTCGACTTCTCCCGCCTGAAATACATGCTCTATGGCGCCTCCCCGATTCCGGCGGCGCTGCTGAAGGAGTGCATCGAGGTCTTCAAATGCGGCTTCGTGCAGATGTACGGCATGACCGAGACCACCGGCACTATCGTCGCGCTGCCGCCGGAGGATCACATCGAAGGGCTCGACCGCATGCGCTCGGCCGGCAAGGCGTTGCCCGGCATCGAGCTTGCGATCCTCGACGCGGACGGCAAGTCGCTGCCGCCGGGCGAAGTCGGCGAGATCGCCACCCGCTCCGGCTCCAACATGGCCGGCTACTGGAATCTGCCCGAGGCCACCGCGCGCACGATCGACGGCGACGGCTGGCTGCGCACCGGCGATGCCGGCTACATCGACAAGGACGGCTATCTCTACATCCACGACCGCATCAAGGACATGATCATCTCCGGCGGCGAGAACATCTATCCGGCCGAGGTCGAGAGCGCCCTGTGCGACCATCCGGACGTGGCGGAAGCGGCCGTGATTGGCATCCCCGACGACAAATGGGGCGAGGCGGTGAAGGCGGTGGTGGTGATGAAGCCGGGAAAAACCGCGACCGCGACCGACATCATCAACTTCACGCGCGAGCGCATCGCCGGCTACAAGACGCCGAAATCGGTCGACTTCATCCCGGCGCTGCCGCGCAACCCGTCGGGCAAGATTTTGCGGCGGAGCCTGCGTGAACCGTATTGGGCGGGCAAGGACCGGCAGGTGAACTAGCCCTCTCTGTCGTCCCGGCCAAGCGAAGCGCGAGCCGGGACCCATAACCACCGCTGTTCGTGGTGGTGCGATACCGGGGCCACGTCCCTCTCCATCAACGGCCACTTGTTGTGGTTATGGGTCCCTGCTTTCGCAGGGACGACGGTGGAGAGACTCATCACGCCTTCTTCATCTTCTCCCGCAAGATGCGCCAGCGCTCCTGCGCCTCCTCCGGCCAGACCTCTTTCCGATCGTAATACTCGGCGAACACCTTGGCGCCCGGCGGGAACGTCACCCAGGGCTGCTTCGACGACGTGAAGATGTGGACGTCCGGCGGACACTGGCTCGGATCGTCCAGCGTGCCGACGCGGACGAAGCGCACCGCGGGTCCCGCGCCCGGATAGTTGCTCCACACCGCGACCTTGCAGATGGGGCAGCGCGCGATCTTCTGCCCCTTGCCGCTCGCCGACGGCGTGTCGACGATCTCGGGCTCGGCCGCGATGTGCGCGACCCGTTCGGCCTCGTACATCGCGTTGAGCGCATGCACGCTGCCGGTCTCGCGCTGGCACCAAGTGCAGTGGCAGGCGTGCACGATCAGCGGCCTGCCGGTCAGGCGGTAGCGGACGTTTCTGCACGTGCATCCACCTTCCATGTCGTACCGCCTCCTCTGCGTTAGTGCTTGCCGGCTCCCATGTAGCCGAACAGGAAGCCCGCCACCTTGCGCTTCTGGATCTCCTCGCTGCCTTCGGTGATGCGGTAGCGGCGATGGTGGCGGTAGATGTGCTCGAACGGCTTGTGGCGCGAATAGCCCATGCCGCCATGCACCTGCATCGCGCGGTCGGCGGCCTCGCAGCACAGACGGTTTGCCCAGAAATTGCACATCGACACTCGATCCGACAGCGTGTGCTCGACCTGCGCCTGGGTCAATTGATCCATCTCCCAGGCGGTCTTGCGGATCAACAGCCGCAGCATCTCGGCCTGGGTCGCGAGCTCGACCAGCGGCCACTGGATCGCCTGATTCTCGGCCAGCGCCTTGCCGAACGGCTTGCGCTCGCGGGCATATTTCACGCTCTCATTGATGCAGTAGACCGCAGCGCCCAGCGAGCTCGCCGCCTGGCGGATGCGGTTCTCGTGCACGAAGCATTGCGCCAGCGACAGGCCGCGGCCGACCTCGCCGAACTGCGCATCCTCCGGCACGAACACGTCGGTGAAGCTGACCCGCGGATGGTCGGTCGGCATGTTGAAGGTCCACATATACTCCTCGACCTTCACGCCCGCCGATTTCGCCGGCACCAGGAAGCAGCTGATGCCGCGCGCGTCGCCGTCGTTGCCCGAGGTGCGGGCAAACAGCGCGCAGTGCGTCGCGACATGCATGCCTGTGGTCCACATCTTCTCGCCGTTGATGATCCAGCCCTTGACGTTGTCACGCGTGGCCTGAACCGCCCTGGTTTCCATATGCGTGGCGTCGGAACCATGCTCGGGCTCGGTCAGACCAAACGTGATGCGGTACTTGCCGGTGATCGAGCCGTCGATCATCGCCTTCTGCTCGTCGGTTCCGTAGCGGTCGAGCATGGTCACGATCGGCAGATTGCCTACGATCGAATGCTCGTTCTGCAGGTCGTTGTGCAGACCGAGACCTTTCGAGGCAAAGTGTTCGCGGATCACAGCCATCCAGAGATTGGAGCCGTCCTTGCCGCCGTAACGCTTCGGGATCGCGAAGCGCAGATGGCCGGCCGCATCGGCCAGGTTCTTGGCCTTGCGCAGCAGCAGCTCCCATTCATGGCGCGGCAGGCCGCCCTTGTCGAAATCGGTGCGCGCCCATTCACGGCGATGGTCGAAGAAGCGGATGTTGTCATCAGCCTCTTCCAGCGGCTTGATCTCGCGTTCGATGAAGCGATCGAGCTCGGCGAGATAGGCTGTCAGGTCAGCCGGCAGATTGAAATCCAAGGCGGTTTCTCCCGGAAATATTGTTGATTCTGATTTTGCGTCTAGACGCTGTCGCGCATCCGCGTTCGGATCGATTAAGGTGAGAAGCCTGTCGCCAAGTCAAGCAGGTGAGCGAGGCTTGCGCGCGCGGTCGCCTTGCGTAATTGGATGGCACGGAACGCCGCGCAGGCGCTAGGATATGAGCAATATTCTTCGCCGCAGAAAATCGACGGGAGCAAACATGGATCTGAAATTCTCCAAGGTGACGCGCAAGGGTCCCATCACCATCGTGACGCTGTCGCGGCCCGAGGTTTACAACGCGCTGCATATCGATGCGCATTTCGAGCTCAACAAGCTGTTCGACGACTTCTCCGCCGACCCGGAGCAGTGGGTGGCGATCGTCACCGGCGCCGGCGACAAGGCGTTCTGCGCCGGCAACGACCTGAAATGGCAGGCCGCCGGCGGCAAGCGCGGTTGGGACAAGGGCGGCTTTGCCGGCCTCACCACCCGCTTCGACTGCGACAAGCCGATCATCGCCGCCGTCAACGGCGTCGCGATGGGCGGCGGGTTCGAGATCGCATTGGCCTGCGACCTGATCATCGCTTCCGAGAATGCGACCTTCGCCCTGCCCGAGCCGCGCGTCGGCCTCGCGGCGCTGGCTGGCGGCCTGCACCGGCTGCCGCGCCAGATCGGGCTGAAGCGCGCCATGGGCATGATCCTGACCGCGCGCCATGTCAGCGCCAAGGAAGGCCTCGAGCTTGGCTTCGTCAACGAGGTAGTGCCGCAGGGCGAGGCGCTGGCTGCCGCCGAGCGCTGGGCCGAGACCATCATCAAGAACTCGCCGATGTCGATCCGCGCCTCCAAGCAGGCGATCCAGAAGGGCCTCGAAGTCTCGCTCGAGCAGGCGCTGGCCGAGCAGCGCGAGTATCCGGCGGTGAAGGCGATGGCCGCCTCGCAGGATTACATCGAGGGACCGAAGGCGTTTTCGGAGAAGCGCCCGCCGAAGTGGCTGGGGCGGTAAGGACTTCGTCCGCAGCTCAATGGCGGGGGGTGAGCGGATCGCTACCTCCCCTGGTCGTCCCGGCGAAGGCCGGGACCCATTACCACCTATATGAATTGTGGATGAAAGGCCGTGGCCCCAGCATCGCACCACAAGTGAGATCTGGGGTTATGGGTCCCGGCCCCCGTGCGCAATTGCGCACCAGGCCCGGACGACGGCGAGCTTGTTGGAGCGCAGCGAAACTCATCAGCGCTTGCCGCGCGTCCCGATGGTTTTCGCTTCGATCCCCCCGCCCTACTTTCCGAGCTCCCTCCTGTACGAGGCGTAGTTCGGCTGGTCGACGGCGAGCTTGTCCAGCGTGGTCTGCCACAGATGCTCCGATAGGCCCGGCGTTTTCAGATCGACCTCGCCACCTGCGATCTTCTCCGACAGCACGCGGTTCAGCTCCATCAGCGTCCCCTCGGTACCCAGCAATTGCTTCAGCCGCGCGGCCTCGGTCGCATCGCCGGCCTCGGCGAGCGCGAGCTGTCGCGTCACCAGATCGAGCGCGTTGATGCCGACGCGCAGCTTGAAGCCGTTGTGCCCCTTGATCGCGGGCGCGATCTCGCTGCGCAGGAAATGGGCGACGGCCTTGATCAGTTCGGTGGGTGTCGGTTCGTCCTGCATGTCACCTGCTCTCTTTCTTGCGCATGATCGATTCCGAAAACCGGTCTCCACTTTTCGGGATCATGCGCGCGGCGCCAGCAAGCGCAACAGATCGATCTCGGTCTCCGACGCGCGCCGCCCGATCATCGCGCGCTCCATCGAGTGATCCGGGCCACTTCGGAAGCGCTGCATCATGCCGCAGCACATCACGCCCCAGCGCAGCGTGCCCATCACTTCCCAGAACATCACGCGGTCGGGGTCGGCCTTGCGGCCGGCTTCTGCATAGCCTGCGAACAGATCTTCGCGTGTGCCGAAACCGCCGACCGGCTTGTCGATCTCGCCGAAGCGCCACGAGTTGACGCAGATCCACCCCAAGTCCTCCATCGGATCGCCGGTATGCGCGAGCTCCCAGTCGAGCACCGCGCGCACCCCGTCGGGGCCGATGATCAGATTGCCGTGGCGGAAATCGCCATGCACCAGCGTCGTCTCCGACGACGGACCGGGATCGTGATCGCGCAGCCAGCGCAGCGCCAGCTCGAACACCGGCCGCGGCCAGTCGAAGCTGTGATACTCGCGGGAGAGATCCTCGATCTCCCTGGTCGCGGTCAAGCTACGCAGCTTCGGCAGTTTGGCCTGCGGCAGGCCGTGGATGCCGGCAATGACGCGGCCGAGTTGGCGGGCGAGGATCGGCCGCGCCCCGGCAAATTCCTCGTCGCGCAAAATTTTTCGCGCGATGGTCTCGCCTTCGACCCGTGCCATGATGAAGCCGCGGCCAAGGCCGTCCTCCGGCCTCAAGACATGCATCACCTTCGGCGACGGCAGGCCCGCGTCATGCGCGAGCTGCATCAGCGTCGCCTCGGCATCGAGGCCTGCGGCGCGGCCCGGCGCGGCACCGTAGCCCGGCGGCGCGCGGCGCAGGATTGCGCCGATAGTGCCGTTCGGGTGCACGATGTCGAACGTCCAGGTCTCCTGGCTGGCGCCGCCGGAGAGCTTTGCGGCTCCGGTGACGCCGGTCGCGCCGGGATGAAACGAAGCGACGCAGCGGGTGAGCTCGGTCTCGATCATTTGCCCTTGAACTTCGCCGGCCGCTTCTCGAGGAATGCGGTGACACCTTCCTTGAAATCCTCGGCGCGGCCGGCAATGCGCTGCGACTCGAATTCGAGATTGAGCTGATCCTCGAAGGTATTTTCCGGGCTGTCCCAATAGAGCTTGCGGATCAGCGACAGCGCGACCGTCGGGCCGTTGGCGAGATCGTGCGCGAGCTTCATGGTTTCTTCCATCAGCGCGCTGTCGTCATAGACGCGGTTGACGAGGCCCCACTCCAGCGCCTTCTCGGCCGGCAGCCGCTCGCCGAGCAGCGACAGCTCGATCGAGCGCGCCTTGCCGATCAACCGCGGCAACAGCCAGGTCGAGCCGCAATCCGGCACCAGGCCGATGCGGCGAAACGCCTGAAGGAAATACGACGAGCGCGCGCACAGGATGAGGTCCCCCATCAGGGCGAAGCTCATGCCGGCGCCGGCGGCCGGCCCGTTCACCGCCGTCACGATCGGACAGTGCAGCTTACGCAACCGGCGCAGGAACGGATGGAACGCGGTCTCCAGCGCCGCGCCGGCATTGCTCTTGCCGGGCTTCTGCTGGTTGCGGCCTTGCAGGTTGGCGCCGGTGCAGAAGGCGCGGCCGGCACCCGTGATCACCAGGCAGCGCACCTCATCGCGCTTGTCGTCGATCGCATCGAGCGCCTCGGCAAGCCCGCCCAGCATGTCGATCGAGACCGCGTTCATGACTTCCTGGTGGTCGAGCCTGAGGATCGCGACCGATCCGTCGAAGTCGAGCGTGACGTGTTTGAACTGCATGGTTTCCTCTTCACCTTGGCGGTTGGTACCGCGGTAGGTCGATGCTTCGACCCATATTTGATTTTTGTGCCGGGCTTGTCCATGGTCGGCGGCAAGCCCATCCGTGAACGCGTGATTAGCGCGCACCAAACCAAATGGAAACCCCAATGAGTGGCATCTTCGATCTCACCGGCCGCGTCGCTGTCATCACCGGCGGCAATGGCGGCATCGGCCTCGGCATCGCGCAGGCGCTGAACGCCGCCGGCTGCAACGTCTCGATCTGGGGCCGCAACGCGGAAAAAAACGCCAACGCCGCGGCCTCGATGAAGGCCGGCCCCGGCAAGGTCGCGACGCAATTCTGCGACGTCAGCGATCCCGGCTCGGTCAAGACCGCGATGAAGGCAACCCTCGACATCTTCGGCCGCGTCGACGGCTGCTTCGCCAATGCCGGCATCGGCGGCGGCGGACGAAGAGCCTTCATCGACCGCACTGAGGAAGAATGGCGCAAGATGTTCGCGACCAATCTCGACGGCGTGTTTCACGTATTCCAGGCTGCGGCACGCCACATGACCGACCGCGCCGAGGCCGGCGACAAGTTCGGCCGGCTGGTCGCGACCTCGAGCCTCGCCTCGCTGTTCGGCACCGCGCGCAACGAGCACTATGCCGGCACCAAGGCGGCGCTGAACGCGCTGTGCCGCGCGCTCGGCGTCGAGCTCGCGCGCCACGGCGTCACGGCGAACGCGATCCTGCCCGGCTGGATCAAGAGCGACATGACCGCCGGCATCATGGCCAACGACAAGTTCGTCGCCAATGTGATGCCGCGCATCCCCCTGCGCCGCTTCGGCGAGCCGAGCGACTTCGGCGGCATCGCCGTCTACATCATGAGCAAGGCGTCGTCCTATCATACGGCGGATTGCTTTGTGATCGACGGCGGGTACACGGCGTTCTGAGTCGGCTCTTGCCGCAACGCTGATGTCGTCCCTGCGAAAGCAGGGACCCATAACCACAGGACGCGGTTGTCGAAGCAGGCTGGGGCCATAGCGTCGTCACCCAATGTGCAACGGTGGTTATGGGTCCCGGGTCGCGCTGCGCTTGCCCGGGACGACAGCGAGTAAGTGGCGCGGCCTGTGAATCATACATCCGCATCCTCGCGGCGCTGCTGCGTCCGAGTCTTGCGTTTACTTGCCTCCTCCGAAGCAGAGGGCACAGGGAAAGCCCGGCGCCGATCGCAGCGTCGCGCGGGGATGCGCAGTTGCGTGGCGCGGAATGACGGCCGGAGAGTGACGGGTAGAACAACGCGCGACGCAGCGTCGCTTCCGTCGTGGCAAAACTGCTGCTAGCGTTTGAGCCGCAAGGGACGCAACGAAGCGGCTTTTAACAAGCAGGGAGGATATTTCAGATGTTTTCACACGTGATGGTTGGCACCAACGATCTGGACAAGGCCAAGGCGTTCTATGATGCGCTGCTTGGCACGCTCGATGTCCGGCCGGCCCGGGTCGACGGTCACCGCATCATGTACCTCACCAAGGCCGGCATTTTCATGGTTTCCAAGCCGATCAACGGCGAACCGGCGACGCATGCCAATGGCGGCACGATTGGCTTTGCCTGCTCTTCGCCGGAGCAGGTCGAGGCCTGGCACGCGGCCGGCGTCGCCAATGGCGGCAAGCCTTGCGAGGACCCGCCGGGCGTACGGGAAGGTTCTGGCGTGAAGCTCTACCTTGCCTATCTGCGCGATCTCGACGGCAACAAGATCTGCGCGATGCACCGGATGGTCTGACGATCCGCGCGTCGTCCGCGGCGGCGTTCAAACAACGTTTGAAACGCCGTCGCGAAATTCCGCGATGCGGCAGGGGCGATCGGAAAATCGGTGCTCGCGCTTGGCGTCGCACGCGTCTATTGTCCGCCGCGAAACGCGCCTTCGCGAGGGAGAAAAGACAATGAAACATGCCTATGTGCCGCGGACCACGAACTACACGCTCAATCCGGGCGACGAGCTCAATGACCTGCGGATGTCGGACAAGGTCCGCCCGCTCTACGATCATGTGAAGCAGTTCATCCGCGACACGGTCGACCCGATGTCGGTCGAGTTCTATCGCGCCGGCGAGAAGAAGACCAACCGCTGGAGCTTCACGGACGAGCAGCTCGCGATCCTGCAGAAGGCCAAGGACAAGGCCAAGGAAGTCGGCCTCTGGAACTTCTTCCTGCCCGACGCCGAAACCGGCGAAGGCCTCAACAACCTCGACTACGCCTACATCGCCGCCGAGCTCGGCAAGAGCCCGCTGGCCTCCGAGACCATGAACTGCTCGGCGCCGGACACCGGCAACATGGAGGTGCTGGAGCGCGTCGGCACCAAGGCGCAGAAGGAGAAGTGGCTGAAGCCGCTGCTCAACGGCGAGATCCGCTCGGCCTATGCGATGACCGAGCCGAACGTCGCCTCCTCCGACGCCAAGAACATCTCGACCACCGCAAAGCTCGTCGGCGACGAGTGGGTGATCAACGGCGAGAAGTATTACATCTCCGGCGCCGGCGATCCGCGCTGCAAGATCATGATCGTGATGGTGAAGACCAATCCCGACGCCGCGCCGAGCAAGCAGCAGTCGCAGATCCTGGTGCCGATCGACACCCCCGGCGTCGAGATCCTGGGGCCCATGCACGTGTTCGGCCACGACCATGCGCCGCGCGGCCACATGCATCTGCGCTTCAACAATTGCAAAGTGCCGAAGGAGAACATGCTGCTCGGCGAAGGCCGCGGCTTCGAGATCTCGCAGGTCCGCCTCGGCCCGGGCCGCATCCATCACTGCATGCGCACCATCGGCAAGGCCGAGAAGGCGCTCGACATGATGGTGCAGCGCGGCCTGACCCGCGAGGCGTTCGGCAAGAAGATCGCCCATCTCGGCGGCAACATGCAGATCATCGCCCAGGCGCGCTGCGAAATCGAGGCGATGCGGCTGATGGTGCTGAAGGCGGCCAAGGCGATGGATGTCCTCGGCAACAAGGAAGCCCGGGTCTGGGTCTCGATGGTCAAGGCCATGGTGCCCGAGCGCGCCTGCAAGGTGATCGACCAGGCGATCCAGATGCACGGCGCCACCGGCATCTCGCAGTGGTCCCCGCTCGGCGAAATGTACCAGGACGTCCGCCATCTGCGCTTCGCCGACGGTCCGGACGAGGTGCACTGGATGGTGGTCGGCCGCCACGAGCTGAGCATGTCGTAAAGACCTCTCCCTCTCCCCGCTCTTCGCGGGGTCGAGACGAGCGCAGCTCGCTCTTAGAGGGTTGGGGTGAGGGGTTGCCTCCTCGAAGACGGTGAGAGAAGGACTCGCGGAGATTCCCCCTCACCCATATCGCATCTTCGATGCGATATGACCTCTCCCCGCAAGCGGGGCGAGGTAAGGAAGCAAGTCTGCAAGGCGGGTGCGCGCAAGCGTAACCCGCCTTTTGCTTTTCGAACCGTCGGCGGCAGGTTACGCTTCACCAACCGCCCCGCGTTCTTCGGACAACCCATGCAATATTCCCCAAGCGACCTCACCCAGCGCGAACGCTACAAGGTGCTGACCTCCTTCGTGCTGCCGCGGCCGATCGCCTGGGTGACGAGCCTCGGCGTCGACGGGGTGATCAATGCGGCGCCGTTCTCGTTCTTCAACGTGTTCTGCGAGGATCCGCCGCTCTGCATGTTCGCGGTCAACCGCAGGCCCGACGGCCGCGAGAAGGACACCCTGGTCAACATCCAGCGGCTGGGCGAATTCGTGGTCAACCTGACGGACGAGCCGCTGGCGCGCGCGATGCATGAGACCTCCGGCGACTTCCCGCCCGAGATCGGCGAGCCCGATTATCTCGGCCTGAAGCTTGCGCCGTCGAGCAGGATCGCGGTGCCCCGGCTTGCGGATGTGCCGTTCGCGATGGAGTGCAAGACCTGGAAGCTGATCGACGTCAATGGCGACCGCCAGCTGATCATGGGCGAAGGCATTCATTTCCACATCCGCGACGAATTGTGGGACCGTGACGCGATGCGCGTCCACATGGAGCGCTACCACCCGATCGGCCGCATGTTCGCCGACCGCTACTGCCGCACCGACGACCGCGTGGTGTTTCCCACGGCCGAGGGCGCAAAGACGAAATAACAAGGACAAGACAATGAGCGAAACATTCCGCGACAATGAAGCGCAGAGCCGGTTCGAGCTCGCCGTCGATGGCGCCACCGCCTTCGTGGTCTACCGCAAGACGCCGGATACGATCACGCTGGTTCATACCGAGGTGCCGCCGGAGCTCGGCGGCCGCGGCATCGGCTCGAAGCTCGCCCGCGCCACGCTGGATGCGGTGCGCGCGCAGGGCATCAAGCTCGTCGTGAAATGCGAGTTCATCCAGGGCTTCATGAAGGAGCATCCGGAGTACGACGATCTGCTGGGGTGATCGCAGGGCGGGTTGGCAAAGCGTGTCATTTCGTCATGGCCGGGCTTGTCCCGGCCATGACGCGTTTCGTTACGATGCCGCCTGCTCGACCTTGTCCTGCGTCTTCGTTTCGAAATCGCTGGCCTCATGGCGCTCGTGAAGCTGGCTCGACGGCTCGCCCCAGGTGCGGTTGACCATGCGGCCGCGCTTCACCGCGGGCCGTGCCGCGATCGCATCGGTCCAGCGCTGCACGTTCTTGTAGTCCTGCACCGAGAGGAATTCGCCGCCGCCATAGAGCAGACCCTTGGCAAGGCTGCCGTACCAGGGCCACACCGCCATGTCGGCGATGGTGTAGACATCGCCCGCGAGATACTCGTTGTCGGCGAGCCTGCGGTCGAGCACGTCGAGCTGGCGCTTCACCTCCATTGCAAAGCGGTCGATCGCGTATTCGATCTTGGTCGGCGCATAGGCATAGAAATGCCCGAAGCCGCCGCCGAGATAGGGCGCGGCGCCCATCTGCCAGAACAGCCAGGAGAAGGTTTCGGCGCGGGTCTTGACGTCGGTCGGCAGGAACGCGCCGAATTTTTCCGCGAGGTAAACCAGGATCGAGCCCGACTCGAACACCCTGATCGGCTCCTTCCCGCTGCGGTCCATCAGCGCCGGGATCTTCGAATTCGGGTTGACCGCGACGAAGCCGCTGCCGAACTGGTTGCCGTCGATCTTGATCAGCCAGGCGTCGTATTCCGCGCCCTTGTGACCCGCCGCCAGCAGCTCTTCCAGCATCACGGTGACCTTCACGCCGTTCGGCGTCGCCAGCGAGTAGAGTTGCAGCGGATGGCGGCCGACCGGCAGTTCCTTGTCGTGGGTGGGACCCGCGATCGGCCGGTTGATGCTGGCGAAGCGCCCGCCGCTTTCCTTGTTCCAGGTCCAGACTTTCGGCGGCTCATAGGCAGAAATGTCATTCACGTCGTTGGCTCCCGATTCATGTTCTTGCCTGGTGGCGCGGCGGCCGCCGAGCCCATCCCATGTCCGCACTAGATGGTGCGCGGGCTGCACTTTGCCCACCCCGCGCGACCGCATTTTCTATCCAGCGGAATGCACCGCGAGGGATGCAGCCGGAGCAGCGCCTGCACGCAAGATCGCCGTGGCCGAAACCCGCTTGGCTTCGCTGACCGTGATGCGCTAGCGTTGCAGGGGCTGACGCCAACAAGCACAAGAAGCAGCCGCCGGGAGAGAACCAGTCCATGAAATCAACGATCTGCGACATGCTGGGGATAGACTTCCCCCTGCTCGCCTTCAGCCATTGCCGCGACGTGGTGGCGGCGGTCAGCCGCGCCGGCGGTTTCGGCGTGCTCGGCGCGACGGCGCATTCGCCGGAGACGCTGGAGCAGGAGTTGAAGTGGATCGACGCAAATGTCGACGGAAAGCCCTACGGCATCGACGTGCTGATCCCTGAGAACATCTCGACCGCGGGCGAGAAGAACGTCACCTGGAAGAGCCTCGAGGCGCGCGTCTCGCAGGAGCATCGCGACTTCACCCGCAATCTGCTGAAGAAATACGATATCGAGCTGACCAGCCGCAACGTCGCCGACAACCAGCCGCAGCCGTTCGACGCCGAGACCGCGCTGCAACTGCTCGAGGTCTCGTTCCGGCATCCGATCAGGCTGATCGCGAATGCGCTCGGCGTGCCGCCGAAGACGATGATCGAGATGGGCCGCAAGCATGGTGTGCCGGTGGCAGCATTGGTCGGCTCCAAGGAGCACGCGCTGCGCCAGGTCGCGGCCGGCGTCGATATCCTGGTCGCGCAAGGCACCGAGGCCGGCGGCCATTGCGGCGAGGTCTCGACCATGGTGCTGGTGCCCGAGGTGATCAAGGCGGTCAAAAAGATCCGCGACGTGCCGGTGCTCGCCGCCGGCGGTATCATGACCGGCAGCCAGATGGCGGCCTGCATGGCGATGGGCGCGGCCGGCGCGTGGACCGGCTCGGTGTGGCTGGCCACGGTGGAGTCGGAGACCTCGGAGATCTTCCGCGAAAAGATGATCGCGGCCTCGTCGCGCGACGCGGTGCGCTCGAAGGGCCGCACCGGCAAGCCGGCGCGGCAGCTCCGCTCGGTGTGGACCGACGCCTGGGACCGCTCGCCGGAAAGCCCCGGCGCGCTGCCGATGCCGCTGCAAAGCATCATCAGCCGCGACGCCTTCAACGCGATCGACCGCGCTGCTGCGGCCGGCAATGAGAAGGCGCGCGATCTCGTCAGCTATTTCGTCGGCCAGGGTGTCGGCCTGGTCGACAGCGTGAAATCCGCCGGCGCCGTGGTGCAGGAGTTCAAGGAAGAATTTGTCGAGGCCGTCGAGCACATGAACACGCTGGTGGCAGAGTAGAGTACGTGGCCATCCTTCGAGGCTCGCCCAGCGGTGCAAGTGCACCGCAAGGCTCGCACCTCAGGATGACGGTTTGCCTGCAGCCGTCACCCCCGCGCAACGGCGAAGCCGTTGTCGCTGGAGGTGCCGTAGCGCAGCGAAGGCCTCGAAGGGCGACGGCGCGACGAAGAACTAACAACTAAAGTAAGAAGAAATGACCACATCTCACATCCCCGAAGACCGCATTCCCGTCATCGTCGGCGTCGGCGAGATCGTCGATCGTCCAAAGGACATCGCCGCCGGCCTCGAGCCGCTCACCTTGCTGGAAGAAGCGCTGAAGCGAGCCGAGGCGGACAGCGGCGCCAGGCTGCTCTCTGACCTGCAGTCGCTCGACGTCGTCAACTTCCTGAGCTGGCGTTACCGCGATCCCGAGAAGCAGCTGGCGCAGCGGCTCGGCATTCAGCCTTCGCATCTCTATTACGGCCCGGTCGGCGGCGAGAGCCCGATCCGCTATTTGCATGAGGCGGCGCAGCGCATCGCGCGCGGCGAATGCAGCGTTGCCGCGGTCTGCGGCGCGGAGGCGCAGTCGACGGCGACCAAGGCGCAGCGTGCCGGCGTCGAGCTGCCGTGGACGCCGTTCGCGCACGACGTTGAGGAGCCGAAGCGCGGCGCCGCATTCCAGAAACCGATGGCCGTTGCGCTCGGCGTGTTCCGGCCGATCACGGTCTATCCGCTCTATGAATCTGCAACATCGGCGCATTGGGGCCAGACGCCGCGCGAGGCGCTGAGGGAATCGGGCGACCTGTGGTCGACCTATGCGCGCGTTGCCGCCGACAATCCGAACTCGTGGCTGAAGAAGAAGTTTACCGGCGACGAGATCACCACGGCGACGCCCGACAACCGGATGATCGCCTGGCCGTATACAAAACTGATGGTGGCGAACCCGACGGTGAACATGGGCGGCGCGCTGATCCTGACCAGCCTCGCGAAAGCGCGCGCGGCCGGCGTACCGGAGGAAAAGCTGATCTATCCGCTCGGCGGCGCCTCGGCGGAAGAGCCGCGCGACTATCTGATCCGCGATCAGTTCGTCGAAAGCCACGCGCAGACCGCGGTGCTGAAGGCGGTGATGGATCTCGTCGGCGGCGATGGGAAAAAGTTCGACGCGATTGAGCTCTACAGCTGCTTCCCCTGCGTGCCGAAGATGGCGCGCCGGACGCTCGGCCTTGGGCCCGACGTGCAGCCGACCGTGACCGGCGGCCTCACGTTCTTCGGCGCACCGCTCAATACCTACATGACGCATTCGGCCTGCGCGATGGTGCGCAAATTGAGAAGCAGTGGCACGCTCGGCCTGCTCTACGGTCAGGGCGGCTTCGTCACCAAGCATCATGGCCTCGTGCTGTCGCGCGCGGCGCCGAACGTCGCGCTCAAGCAGGACACGTCCGTGCAGGCGGACGCCGACCGCAACAGGCGCAACGTGCCCGACTTCACCGCGGAGGCTGCGGGAAAAGGCAAGGTCGAGGCCTTCACCGTGATCTATCGCGCCAATGGCGAGGTCGAGCATGGCGTCACCATGCTGCGCACCGAGGACGGCCGCCGCACGCTAGGCCGCATCCCGGCGAGCGACACGGCAACGCTGGCCTATCTGCAGGACATGGACCGCACGCCGGTCGGTACCACCGGCAACATCGTCACCGCCGACGATGGCATGCTGGAATGGCGGGTGGGGTAACAATTCCTGCCACGCCGCAAAATCCGCCGTCATCCTGAGGTGCGAGCGGAGCGAGCCTCGAAGGATGGGCTGCGAACACCCGTCGTGATCCCATCCTGAGGCGCAAGGGCGCGCACCTCAGGATGACGGCAGAGCAAGCGGCTTGAGGTGAGAGGCAGGAACGAACTTACCCGTCCTCCCCTACCCTTTCACGTCCTGTTTCTCGGACGCCGTGGTCGGCTTGCCCTTGGCGCCGGCACCGGTGACGCGGACATGGTCGCCGTCGGCGAGTCCGTCCGGCGGGGCGGTGATGATGCGGTCGTCGGGCGCGAGACCGGTGGCGATCTCGATCTCCTTGCCGAGGTCGCGGCTGATCTTCACGGTCTTGAACAGCACCTTGTCGTCAGGACCGACGGTTGCGACCCGCAGGCCGCTGCTGTTGAAGATCAGCGCGCTGGCGGGAATGCTGAGCGGCGTGGATTCTCGCTGCAGGTTCAGCTTCACGCTGGCATAGCTGCCCGGCATCAATTCGCCGGAGGAATTGTCGAGCCCGAGCTGCATTCGCGTCGTGCCGGAGGCGACATCGACCGCCTGCGAGGAGGCTTCCACCGTCGCCTGGAAGGTGCGGTTCGGGTAATCCGGCAGCGCCAGCGTGGCCTTGGCACCGATCTTGATCGCCGGGACGTAATTCTGCGGCACGTTGACATAGACGCGCAGCTTGGTGATGTCCGAGATCGTGAACATCGCCGGGCCCGAGTTACCGCCGGCGTTGATCAGCGCGCCGACGTCGGTGTCGCGCGAGGTCACCACGCCGTCGAACGGCGCCGTGATCTTCTTGTAACCGGCGAGCGCTTCCAGCCGCTCGACATTGGCCTGGCCGGCCTTGACCGCACCGTTCTTGTTGGAAAGGTCGGCGGTGCGCTCGTCGATCTCCTGGGCGGAGACGAAGTTCGAGGCCACCAGCGTCTTGCGCCGGTTCAGCGTGGCCTCGGAGAGCTTGGCCGAGGCCTGGGCGCTGGCGAGATCGGCGCGCGCCTGCAGCAATTGCTGGTCGAGGTCGGGCGCCTCGATCTCGGCGATCACCTGGCCGGCCTTGACGCGGGCGCCGATGTCGGCGTCCCAGTTCTTCAGATAGCCGGACACCCGGGCATAGATCGGCGCGCGGGAATAGGCCTCGAGCCGGCCCGGCAGGTCGATCGTGGGGCTCAGCGCCTTGGCATTGGGCAGCGCCACCGCGACGGTCGGAATGGCCTGGTCATCGGTCCATTCCTTCAGCCGTGTGTCCTGTTCCTCACGGGCGCGGATCCCGGTGCCGACGATCAGGCCTGCGCCGACCAGGGCCACCACGCCGAAGATGCCCAGCTTCCGGCGTGAGACCGGGGGGCGCTGTTCAGTGGGCGGCATGCGGAATCTCCGATGAGGCGGCGGCTTTGGCGCCTTGCTTCTTGTGTACCATACTGAATACCACGGGAACAAACATCAGGGTCGCGAAGGTGGCGAAGATCAGGCCGCCGATCACGGCCCGGCCCAGGGGCGCGTTCTGCTCGCCGCCCTCGCCCAGCCCCAGCGCCATCGGCGCCATGCCGATGATCATGGCAAGTGCGGTCATCAGCACCGGGCGGAACCGGACGAAGCCGGCCTCCAGGGCCGCCACGACGGGATCTCCGAGTTCCTCATAGCGCTCGCGGGCGAAGCTGATCACGAGCACGCTGTTGGCGGTCGCGACACCCATGCACATGATGGCGCCGGTGAGCGCCGGAACCGACAGCGTGGTCTCCGTCGTGAACAGCATCCAGACTATGCCGGCGAGCGCTGCGGGCAGCGCCGTGATGATCACGAACGGGTCCGACCAGGACTGGAAGTTCACGACGATCAGGAAGTAGATCAGCACGACCGCGCCGAGCAGGCCGAACAAGAGGCCGGTGAAGGCCGAGTTCATGGTCTGCACCTGGCCGAGCAGTACCACGGACGAGCCCTTCGGCACCTCCTTGGCGGTGTCGGCGATCAGCTTGCGCACGTCGGTCGCGACGCTGCCGAGATCGCGGCCTTGCGTCGTGGCGTAGATCTGCACCAGCGACTGGATGTCATACTGCGACACCACCGCGCTCGAGGTCGCGCGCTTGATGTCGGCGATGCCGCCGAGGATCGGCGCCTGGGTGTTGCCGGTCGCGGTGATCGGCAGGGTCTGCAGCGCGCTCAGCGAGTCGATCTGGTATTGCGGCGTCTGCATCACGATCGAATACGACACGCCGTTATCGGGATTGAGATAATACGTCGGCGCCACCTGCGAGGAGCCGGCGAGGTTGACCACCAGCGAGTTGGTGACGTCGCGCTCGGTCAGGCCGACATATTGCGCGCGGGTGCGGTCGACATCGATGTTGAAGGTCGGGTTGTTCGGTGACTGCTGGATCCGCGCATCGGCGATGCCGGGGATGCGCTTGATCCCGGCCAGCAGCTTGTTGGCATAGGCGAAGTTGGCATCGAGATTGGCGCCGCGGATCTGCAAATCGATCGGCGCCGGCGCGCCGAAGTTCAGGATCTGGCTGACGATGTCGGCCGGCAGGAACGCGAAGCTGGTGCCCGGGAACAGCCGCGGCAATTGCTCGCGCAGCGTGCGGACATGCTCCTCGGTCGGCTTGTGGCCTTCCTTCAGGCGGATCTGGATGTCGCCGTCCTGCGGACCGATCACGCCGGTGTTGTTGTAGGTCATGTTGATGCCGGAGATCGGCATGCCGATGTTGTCGGTCATGGTCTCGATCTCGCCGGGCACCAGCTTGCGGATCGCCTTCTGGATGTCGGCGAGCTGGTTGGCGGTCTCCTCGACGCGGGTGCCGACCTGGGTGCGGACATGCATCAGGATGTTGCCGGCGTCGACCGACGGGAAGAAGTTGCGCCCGAGGAACGGCACCAAGAGGAACGACGCCGCGACCACCGCGAGGAAGCCGGTCACGAACACCGTGCGGTGGCCGAGCGCCATCGCGAGCAGGCCGCGATAGCCGCTGCGGATGCGCTCGAACCGCGCCTCGAAGCCGCGCTGGAACCAGACCAGGGGATTGCGCGACTTCGGCGGCGCGCCCTCATGATGCACATGCGCCTGCAGCAAATAGTTCGCCATGGTCGGCACCAGCGTGCGCGACAGGATGAAGGACCAGATCATCGCGAACATCACCGCTTCGGCCATCGGCACGAACAGGAAGCGGGCCACGCCGGTGAGGAAGAACATCGGCACGAACACGATGCAGATGCAGAGCAGCGAGACGAAGGCCGGCGCCACGATCTGGTTGGCGCCGTCGAGGATCGACTGCTCGACCGGTTTGCCCTGCTCGAGGTGATAATTGATGTTCTCGATCGTCACCGTGGCGTCGTCGACCAGGATGCCGACCGCGAGCGCGAGGCCGCCGAGCGTCATGATGTTCAGCGTCTCGCCGATCAGGGACAGCATGATGATGGCCCCGAGCACCGACAGCGGGATCGACACCGCGATGATGACGGTCGAGCGCCAGCTGCCGAGGAACAAGAGGATCATGATGCTGGTGAGCAGCGCGGCGATCACGCCCTCGAAGGCGACGCCGGTGATCGCACCGCGGACGAACACCGACTGGTCGCCGATGAAGCCGATCTTGAGCGCATCCGGCATCTGGTCCTTGACCTCGATCACCTTCTGCTTGATGCCGGAGATGATATCGAGCGTCGAGGTGGCGCCGGCCTTCAGCACCATCATCAAGACCGAGCGGTTGCCGTCGACATGGACGATGTTGGTTTGTGGCGGGTTGCCGTCGCGCACCGAGGCGACGTCACGCACATAGACCATCGCGCCGTTGACCTGCTTGATCGGCAGGTCGCCGAGCTCCTCGAGCCGCAGCGGCGAGTTGTTGAGGTTGATGGTGTATTCGAAATTGCCGATCTTCTGCGTGCCGACCGGGGTGATCAGGTTCTGTGCGGCGAGCGCGTTGGCAACGTCCTGGCCCGACAGGCCGCGCGCCTGCAGCGCAGTCGAATTGAGGTCGATCTGGACCTGGCGCTGTTTGCCGCCGAACGGATACGGGATCGCAGCACCGGGCACCGTGACCAGCGGCGTGCGCAGCTGGTTGATGCCGATATCGGCGAGGTTCTGCTCGGTCAGGCCCTCGCCCGACAGCGCGACCTGGATGATCGGAACCGTCGAGGCGCTGTAGTTCAGGATCAGCGGCGGCGTCGCGCCCGGCGGCATCTGCTTGAGCAGGGTCTGCGAGATCGCGGTGACCTGCGCATTGGCGGTGCGGATGTCGACGTTGGGCTGGAAGAAGATCTTGATGATGCCGACGCCGTTGTAGGAATTGGCGACGATGTGCTCGATGTCGTTGACGGTAGTGGTCAGCGCGCGCTGGAACGGCGTGGTGATGCGGCCGGACATCTGGTCCGGCGGCAGGCCGGTGTACTGCCAGACCACACCGATCACGGGGATACGGATGTCCGGGAAGATGTCGGTCGGCGTGCGCAACGCCGCCAGCGGTCCGATAATCAGCAGCAGGATCGCGAGCACGACGAAAGTATATGGCCGGCTCAGCGCGATACGGACCAGTGCGATCATAAAACAAGCATTCCCGAAATGAAGCCCGCCCAGGCAGAGGAATCGACATTGCAAAAGTCGTTCCGCAGCGGCCGATTTACCCGATGGCGGGCAAAACGCCAACCCGCGGAGCCGCGGCGGCTTTCACTTCCTCGGCATAGTGCGTGAGGCTGCGCGCTCCGATCGGCCATGCCGGGCGCTGTGCCGCCGATCGCGCGCGGATCGTCGTCAAAAAGAGACGGCTCTGCTGCGAATGCCAGCCGGCTGAGGACGCTATTTCGGCCGACGCGAGGTTAACGCATCGCTGCTCTGCGAAAATGTAAAACGTGGTGGGCCGGGTCAGCCCACCACGTCGGCATCGGTTACGCGAAGGATGGCGGCCGCCCGAGCGGCGCCGCCGGATCAGGCGGCGCGGACGGCGTCGAGGAACTTGCTGACCTCGACCTTGAGGCGGCTGCTGTCGCCCGAGAGCGATTGGGCCGCCGACAGCACCTGGCTCGACGCCGAGCCGGTTTCGTTGGCGCCATGCTGGACGTCGGTGATGTTGGCCGAGACCTGCTGGGTACCCTGCGCCGCCTGCTGCACGTTGCGGGAGATTTCCTGCGTCGCCGCGCCCTGCTCTTCGACCGCGGCGGCAATGGTAGACGAGATCTCCGACAGCCGTTCGATGGTCGAGGAGATTTCCTTGATCGCGCCGACCGACTCCTGGGTCGCGGTCTGGATGCCGGAGATCTGCTGGCCGATCTCGCCGGTCGCCTTGGCGGTCTGCTCGGCCAGCGCCTTCACCTCGGACGCCACCACGGCGAAGCCGCGGCCGGCCTCGCCGGCGCGCGCCGCCTCGATGGTGGCGTTCAGCGCCAGCAGATTGGTCTGGCCGGCGATGGTGTTGATCAGTTCGACGACGTCGCCGATCCGCGCGGCGGCCTTCGACAGCTCGCTCACGCGATCGTTGGTGGTGCGCGCCTGGCCGACGGCATCGCCGGCCATCCGTGCCGACTCCTGGACCTGGCGGCTGATCTCGGTCACCGACGACGACAGCTCCTCGGTCGCCGACGCCACCGACTGGACATTGGTCGAGGCCTCCTCGGACGCCGCGGCAACCGACGTGGTCAGCTCCTGCGAACGCCGGGCGGTCGACGACAGCGTGCCGGCGGAGGCTTCGAGCTGGGTCGAGGCCGACGACACGGTCTGCACGATCTCGCCGATCATCTGTTCGAAATTGCGGGTGATGGTATCGACCCGGCGGCCGCGCTCGATCTTGGCTTCGGCGTCGGCAGCCGCGGCTTCATCGGCCGCCTTCTTGGCGACCAGGGCTTCCTTGAACACCTGCAGCGTATCGGCCATCGCGCCGATCTCGGTCTTCTCGCCCTGATGCGGCACGTTTGCGGTCAGGTCGCCGCGGCCCAGCGCCTGCATCGGGCTCACGATCGAGGCGATGCCGGCCGAGACGTCGCGGATCATCAGGAAGCTGACGGCGACGCCGACGATGATGGCGGCGCCAAGGATCATCGCAAGCAGCATGACGGCAGACGCGTAGCTGTTTGCCGCCTCCTGCGCCGCCTTGTCGGCGCCGGCATTGTTGAGCTCGATGTCCTTGCGCAGGATCTCGTCGGCCTCGAGGCCGATCTTGTTCACGGTCTTGGCGTTCAGCTCATGCGCTTCGTGCTGGGTCTTGCCGACATCCCTGCGCGACAGCGCCATCACCTCCTCGGTGCCCTTCTTGTAGCGGGTCCAGGCATCGACCCATTGATTGTAGAGCGCGCGCTCGTCGGGGGACGCGATCAGCGGCTCATAGATCGCGCGGACCTTGGTATTGGCTTCGACCACGGTCGCAAGGGTCTTTTCCTGCGCGAGCTTGTCCTCCAGCGTCTCGGACAGCATGTGTTCGCGGATCACGTTGCGATAGGTGATGACGCCGGCGCGCAGGTCGCCGAGCGCACGCACGCTCGGCAGCCAGCTTGTCGTGATGTCGACGGTGTTGGCATTGATCGACCGTAAATTCACGACCGCGAGCAGGCCCATGCCGGTCATCGCGACAAGCAGGAACGCAACCACGGCAATAATCTTGGCGCGGATCGAGAATTTGGCGAACATCGTGGGGTCTCTTGGATATCGGGCTCGCGAAGCCCGATCGAATGGCTGGGGGCGCGGCGGGACGCCGCAGACATCAAAGCCAGCCCCCCTCCTTAAGTAAGGTTAATTTGGTCCCCCGTTGAACTACTGAGACGCTGTTCGACGCCGTGGCATGATGCGCGCCAGCCGCATCACGGCATCAATGCCAGCGCATCCGAGAAAAACTCCGGCCCGCCGAAATTGCCTGATTTCAGGGCAAGCACCATCTCGCCTCGCCCGGCGCCGACCGCTCGCAGAACCGGCACGCCGGCGGCGATTTCCGCACCGACCAGGAATCCCGGGATGCGCAGGCGATCGACCACGGCGCCCGAAGTTTCACCACCGGCGACCACCAGCCTGTGCACGCCCGACTGCACCAGACCATCCGCGATGTCGGCCATCGCTTGCTCGATGGCATGCCCGGCCGCATCGCGACCATGACGGGATTGCACAGCTGCCACCTCATCCGGGGTCGAGCTGCTCGCAATCAGGATCGGCCCCGCCCCGAGCCGGTCTCTGGCCCAGGCGAGCGCGCGCTGCGCCTCTTCCTTGCCGGCGACCACCCGCTCGGGATCGAGGTGCAGGACCGGCATCACCTTCTCGGCGTTGGCGATCTGGCGCAAGGTCGCCTGCGAGCAACTGCCGGCAAGGCACGCCGCCGCGCCGCCGACCGGCGTCGCCAGCATTGCATCCGCGGTGTCCGGTTTGGCCTTGCTCGCGGCGACCAGCGCCCGCGCCAGGCCAAGCCCGATCCCGGAAGCGCCGACCGAAAGACGGTGATCCAGCGCGACCTGCCCGATGGTCTCGAGGTCGCGGTCGAACACCGCATCGACGATGGCGGCGCCGATGCCGCTTTGCGTGAGCTCGGCGAGCTTTGCCCGGACGGCGTCCGCGCCACGGCTCAGCGTCGCCAGATCGACGAGGCCGACCTTGGTCGTGCTTTGCCGCGCCAGCACGCGAACCAGATTGGAATCATGCATCGGGTTGAGCGGATGGTCCTTCAGCGGGCTCTCGTTCAGCGGCACCGAGCCGACGAACAGATTGCCCTGGTAGACGGTGCGGCCGGTCTCCGGGAATGCCGGCGTCACCAGCACGATGGCATCCCTGGAATCGGCGCGCAGCGCGTCCATCACGGGGCCGATATTGCCGGCATCGGTTGAATCGAAGGTCGAGCAGATCTTGAACAGGATATGTTTGGCGCCGCGGCCGCGCAGCCAGGCCTCCGCTGCGCGCGAACGCGTCACGGCGAGGCCGGCCTCGATCGAGCGGCTCTTCAGCGACACCACGACGGCGTCGACCTCAGGCAACGCGAGATCGTCCGCGGGCACGCCGATGGTCTGCACCGTGCGCAGGCCGGCGCGGGTCAGCGTATTGGCGAGATCGGAGGCGCCGGTATAGTCGTCGGCGATGCAACCGAGAGACAGCTTTCCGGCTCGCGTCACGGCTTCACTCCGGCATAGGGCTTGAACCAGGCGAGACCGTCGGTGGTCTTGCCGCGCGGATTGTATTCGCAGCCGACGAAGCCGCCATAGCCGAGCCGGTCGAGCTCGCCGAACAGGAACGGATAGTTCAGCTCCTCGCCATCAGGCTCGTTGCGCGAGGGGATCGACGCAATCTGGATGTGGCCGATGATCGGGATCATTTCGCGCAGCCGCATGGTGACGTCGCCATGGATGATCTGGCAGTGGTAGATATCGAATTGCAGCTTCAGGTTCGCGATACCAAGCTCGCTGATCAGATCGCGCGCGAAGATGAAGTCGTTGAGGAAATAGCCGGGCACGTTGCGCGGATTGATCGGCTCGATCACGAGGTCGAGGCCGTGCGGCGCGAAGAACTCCGCGGCATGGGCGACCGATTTGCGAAACGCGGCGACCGCCCTGGCATCGCTGCGGTCGGCTATTCCCGCCATCAGATGCACCCGCTTGACGCCGGTCGCCTGCACATAGGGCAGCGCGGTCTTCAGGCTTTGCTGGAGGTCGGCGAAGCGGTCCGGTAGCGCGGCAAACCCCTTCTCGCCGGCGCTCCAGTCGCCCGGCGGCAAGTTGAACAGCGCCTGCGTCAGCCCATTGCCTTTCAGCCGCTTGCCGACCTCCTCGGCCGGATGGTCGTAAGGAAACAGGAACTCGACCGCGGTGAAGCCCGCTTTCGCCGCCGCCTCGAAGCGGTCGAGAAACGGGACCTCGTTGAACATCATGGTGAGGTTGGCGGCAAAACGGGGCATTGCAGAATCCTCTTATTTCTCGCCTGGAAGCTTGGTGCCGGTAACCTGCGCATACATCCGCGCCACCGACGCATCGTCGTCGCGGCCCATGCCGGCGGCCGCGGTCATCAGGAACATCTGCAAGGCGGCGGCAGCGACCGGCACCGGGAAGCGTGCATTGCGCGCCATGTCCTGGATGATGCCGAGGTCTTTCACAAAAATTTCCACCGCGCTGCGCGGTGCATAGTCGCCGTCGAGCACATGCGGCATGCGATTCTCGAACATCCACGAATTGCCGGCGGAAGCGGTGATCACCTCATAGACCTTGCGGATGTCGAGGCCCTGCTTGGCGGCAAAGGCGATCGCCTCGGAGGCGGCCGCGATATGCACGCCGGCCAGCAGCTGGTTGATCATCTTGAACGCGGCGCCCTGCCCGGCGGCATCGCCGAGCTCGTAGAGTTTTGCCGCCATCGCATCCAGCGCCGGCCGCGCCTTCGCAAACGCCGCCGCGCTGCCGGAGGCGAGAATTGTCAATTCGCCCTGCGCCGCCCGCTGCGCGCCGCCGGAGATCGGGGCATCGAGATAGTGCCGCCCGGTCGCTTCGAGCTGTTTTGCGAGGCGCCGCGCGATATCGGGGTCCATGGTCGCCGAGGAGATGAAGACCGCATCCTTCGCCAAGGTCTCGGCGACGCCGTCCTTGCCGAACAGGATCCCTTCAGTCTGCGCGGCGTTGACGACGACGCTGACGACGATGTCGGCATCCTTGGCCGCCTCGGCCGGCGACCTGGCGCCCTTGCCGCCGTCGGCGACGAAGCGCGCCACCGCATCGGCCGACACGTCGCAGCCGGTCACCTCGAAACCGGCCCGCCTGAGCGAGGTCGCCATGCCGTATCCCATCGAGCCCAGCCCGATGACGGCGACACGTGATGTTGCGGAACTGGACATGTGGCGATCCCTGAACATTTTTAGTTGTTTGAGCGTGACCTTTTCGGAAAACCGGCTGCCACTTTGCGCCAGCGCGGCCTTCCGGGCCCGGTTCACACTCGTTGCTGCTTGCCTATCACGGCTTGGCCGCGCTGCCAAAGCATGAGACAAAGCGGAAAACGGATAGCGCCAAAGCTGGCGCCGCGAGCGAAACCGGATGAACGAAACAAAGCTTCGTGAGGACATCTGCCGCTTCGGGCGTTCGCTGTTCGAGCGCGGCCTGACGCCGGGGTCCTCGGGCAATATCAGCGTCCGGCTCGACGACGGCGGTTGGCTCGTGACGCCGACCAACGCCTCGCTCGGCTTCCTCGATCCGGCGAAAATGTCACGGCTCGACGGCAACGGCCGACTGGTCTCCGGCGACGCCCCGACCAAGGAAGTGCCGCTGCATACCGCGCTCTACCAGACGCGCACCTCCGCCGGCGCCGTGGTGCACCTGCACTCGACCCATTCGGTCGCGCTCTCGATGCTGCCGGAGATCGACCCGCGCGCCGCGCTGCCGCCGATGACGGCCTATTACGTCATGAAGTGCGGCCAGACCGCGCTGGTGCCCTATTATCGCCCCGGCGATCCCGCCGTTGCCGACGCGATCCGGGGGCTGGCCGGGAAATATTCATCGGTGCTGCTCGCCAATCATGGGCCCGTGGTGTCGGGCGATACGCTGGAAGCGGCGGTGTTCGCGACCGAGGAGCTCGAGGAAACCGCAAAGCTCTACCTGCTGCTGCGCGGGCTGAACCCGCGCTATTTGTCGCCCGACCAGGTGGCGGATTTGACCAGGACGTTCGGGCTCGTGCTGCCGGATCACCCTCACTAGATCAAGCGGAGGATCGATATGCGGAAGACAGTCATGATGAGGTTCACAGGCTTGGCGTTAGCGGCACCGTTTGCCGTCGGCCTTGCGGCGTCGGACGGACGGACCGAAGAGACCTTGCAAGGCATGCTGGCAACCCAGCTGCGCGCGCAGGGCTATCCTTGCGACAAGCCGCTCAAGGCCGAGAGGGACGACAAGCTCTCGAAGCCCGACAACGAGGCCTGGACGCTGACATGCAGCAACGCGACCTATCGCGTCAGCCGCGTGCCGGACCTCGCCGCCAAGGTCGAGAAGATCGACGAGGGCAAGTAGGCTGCGTGGGCTGGATCAGTAGCCCGCATGAGCGCATCGATATGCGGGACGCCCCGGATGTCGCTGCGCTCATCCGGGCTACGGGCTGGATAGCGCGCACCACATACACTGGCGTCATCCCCGCGCAAAGGCGAAGCCTTTGTCGCTGGAGGTGCGTGCGTGGAGATATTCCGTCGCTACAGCCCCAGATACGCCTTGCGCACATCCGGATTGCCGCTGATCTCGGCGGCGGTGCCCTGCATCAGCACACGGCCGGTCTGCAGGATGTAGGCGCGGTCGGCGATCTCGAGGCACTCGGCCATGCGCTGCTCGACGATCAGGACCGTCATGCCGGCGTCGCGGATGCGCTTCACGGCCTGGAAGATCTCGTCGACCAGTTTCGGCATGATGCCCTGCGACGGTTCGTCGAGCATCAGAAGCCGCGGCCGCGTCATCAGCGCGCGGCCGATCGCGAGCATCTGCTGCTCGCCGCCGGACAGCGTCTCGGCGCGCTGGTCGAGCCGTTCGCCAAGTCGCGGGAACAGCTTGAACACCAGATCGAGCGGCGCGTCGCGGTCAGACTGGCTGCGGTAGAGATAGCTGCCGAGCCGCAGATTGTCGCGCACCGACAGCCGCGGAAACAGCCGGCGGTTCTCCGGCACGTAGGCGATGCCGCTTGATGTGATGACGTGCTGCGGCTGGCCGTCGATACGCTTGCCGTCGAAGGTGACGGTTCCTGCGCGCGGCCGCTCGGCACCGGCGATCGATTTCAAGAGCGTCGACTTGCCCGCGCCGTTAGCGCCGGCGACGCAGACGATCTCGCCCTTGGTGACGTCGATCGACACCGAGGAGATCGCGACCAGGCCCTGATAGGCGGTGGTGACTTCACGCACCGACAGCATGACGATCCCCGAGATAGGCAGAAATGACTTCCGGATTGCGGACGACCTCGGTCGGCTTGCCCTCGACCAGCACCTTGCCGAGATTGAGCACGATGGCGCGATCGACCAGCGGCATCACGATCTCCATCACGTGCTCGACCATCAGCACGGTGACGCCGGTGGCGCGGACCTTGCGCACCAGTTCGACGCCGGTCTGTGCCTCGACCGGCGTCAGCCCGGTGAGAACTTCGTCAAGCAGCAGCAGCTTCGGCTCGGTCGCGAGCGCGCGGGCGACCTCCAGCCGGCGCTTCTCCGACGGGACGAGGTCGGCGGCAAGCTTGTCGGCGCGCGCGGCAAGGCCGCAGAACTCCAGCACCTCATAGGCCTTCTGCCGCGCGATGCGCATCTTGGTGTTGCGGATCAGCCCGCCGACGATGACGTTGTCGATCACGGTCATGGTCTCAAAACTCTTGACCACCTGGAAGGTGCGCCCGACGCCGCGCTGGCAGCGTTCCGCCGCCGGCAGCTTTGTCACGTCCTCGCCGTCGAAGATGATCGAGCCCTGGGTCGGCGGCAGCACGCCCGCGATCAGGTTGAACAGCGTCGACTTGCCGGCGCCGTTCGGGCCGATCAGGCCGACGATCTCGCCGCGCCCGACCGAAATCGAGACGTCGCTGTTGGCGACGAGGCCGCCGAAGCGCTGCCAAACTCCGCGCGTTTCCAGCAGCGCCGTCATCGTGCGGCTCCCTTGCGCAGGGAGAACACGCTGACCAGGCCGCGCGGCAGCGCCAGCGAGATCACGACAATCAGCGTGCCGTAGACGATGAGGTCGACGCCGCGCCCGGAGCCGCCGATGAACGAGCGCGTCAGCTCGGTGAGCGGGATCAGGATGACGGCGCCGAGCACCGGCCCCCACAGCGTGCCAATGCCGCCAAGCACCGCGGGCAGCGCCATCAGCAGCGAGAACTGGAAGCCCATCACGCTCTCAGGATCGATGTAGGCGACGAACTGGGCGTAGAAGCTGCCGCCGACCGCAACGAGGAAGGCCGAGACCGCCGCCGCGCCCATCTTGGAATTGAACACGACCACGCCGAGGCTTTCGGCCGCGTCCGGGTTGTCCTTCACCGCGCGCCACCAATAGCCCCATTTGGAATCCTCCAGCCACCAGGTGACGAACCAGGCGACGCAGGCCAGCGCCAGCGCGAAATAGAAGTAAGGCAGCTTCGAGCGGGTGAACTGGAATTTCAGCCAGCTGTCGCCGCGCACCGGGATGTCGATGCCGAGCGCGGCGCCGGCCCAGTCCCAGTTCTGGATCAGCAGCAGCGCGATCTCGGCGATCACGATGGTCGCGATCACGAAATAATGCCCGCGCAGGCGGAAGCAGGGATAGCCGAGCGCCATCGCGATCAAGGCGGAGATCGCCCCGCCGGCCAGCATGCCGAACCAGGGCAGCACGCCGAACTTGGTGAACAGGAGCGCGGTGGTATAGGCGCCGAGCCCGAAATACAGCGCATGGCCGAGCGAGATCTGGCCGCAATAGCCGGACAGGATGTTCCAGCTCTGCGACAGCGCCGCATACATCAGCGTCAGCACCATGATGTTCTGGACGTAGACGTCCTTGACGAACAGCGGCACCAGCGCGGCGATCACCGCGAGGCAGGCCGCCACGATCAGGTCACGCCTGCGGCGTTGGGCGAACTGGGTGTCCATCACATCGATCCGAACAGGCCACGCGGGCGGATGAAGACGACCAGCAGGTAAACGGCGTAGATGCCGACCGATTTCAGCGACGGCGGCAGGATCAGCGCGGTGGTCGCCTCCACCAGGCCGACGATGATGCCGCCGGCAAAGGCGCCGAACACGCTGCCGAAGCCGCCGAGCGCCACCGTGACGTAGGCGATCAGGGCAAACGACGCGCCGACATCGGGATAGACGTAGAAGAAGATCGCCATGATGGCGCCGGCCAGGCCGACCAGCGCCGCACCGAGGCCCCAGCCGAGCGCGAACACCCGGTTCTTGTCGATGCCGACCAGCGCCACCGCGCCGGCATCCTCGCGCGTCGCCTCGAGCGCGCGGCCGAAATCGGTGCGATTGATGAAGAAGTAGAGCGCGACGAAGGCCGCGATCGACAGCATCGCGCCGATCAGCTGCGGCTCCGGCAGATAGATGCCGGCGATCGACACCGTCTTGCCGCCGACCCAGGAGTTGGTGACGCTGCGGTAGTCGGGCGTGAAGAAGAACTGGGCGAGGCCCCGCATCACGATCGCCAGCCCGAACGTCGAGAAGATCTGCACCATGCCGGCATTGGCCTTGGCGCGCATCGCGAAGCGGACGATCAACAGATAGACCACCGCGCCGAACACGAACAGCGCCGCGGCGACCAGCGGCGCCGAAAGCAAGGGATCGATCGCGAAGAACGCGAACAGGAAGAAGGTCGCGTACATCGCGATCATCAGGAATTCGCCGTGCGCGAAATTCACGACGTCCATCAATCCGAAGATCAATGCGAGGCCTGCGGCGATCAGTCCGTAGAGCAGCCCCATCAACAGGCCGCTCGCCAAACTCTGGATAATGGTCTCGGCTGTCACCGCCGTCTGTCCCCTCAATAGCGTTTTCGAGCGAAGTAAATCGGTTCGCGCTGGAAAAACGCGTCGCAACAAGAATCCAGAGCTCCGTTCCGATACAATCGGAACGGACGCTCTGGCGCCCGACCGATCAGCTGTTCATCGGCCAGATCGCCTCGGAGACGGCGGCCTGTTCCGGGAAGATCGTCACGAAGTTCTTCGCGGAGTACTGCAACAGCACCGGATCTGCGAAGTTGTTCTGCCCCATCTCGTCGAACTTGACGCGCCGCCACGGCATGATGGTCTGATCGCCCGGCATGTCGGTGGCGACCAGCGCCTCGCGGATCTTCTCACCGTCGGTCGACTTGGCGCGGTTGATGGCGTCGGCCATCACGATCAGGCCCATGAACTGGCGCGACGAATAGTCGTTGAAGTCCTTGCCGGACTTGGCGCGGTACATCTCGTTGATCAGACCGACCATCGGACGCTTCTGCGCCAGGTCGAGCGAGAAGCTGCCGCGCGAGATCACGCCCTCGAGCTTGTCGCCGACCGCGTCGTAGGTCGCCTTCTCGGAGAAGCCGGCGTCCTGCGCCATAATGTTCTTCGGCTTGTAGCCGAGCTCGGCCATGGTCTTGACCAGGAGGATCGCGTCGGTGGTGTAGCTCGACGGCATCAGCACGTCGGCATTCGCCGCCTTGAGCTGCTGCACCTCGGCGGTCAGCGACGGCGAGTTGGCGCGGTACTTGATGTCGGCCACGATCTTGTAGCCGCGCTCGCCGGCGAGCTTGGTCTGCGCGTTCGCCGAATCGGTGCCGAAGATGGTGTCCTCGTGGAACAGCGCCAGCGTTTCGATCTTCTGGCCCTTCTTCTTCATCGCATCGAAGAAGTCGAACATCGCGGTCGAGAACATCTCGTCATGCGGCGAGGCGCGGAAATAGTATTTCAGGCCGCGGCGATGCAGACTCGGCGAGGAATTGTCGGCCGAGAGGAACGGAACGCCGTAACGCTCGCAGATCTGGCTGACGGTGACGGCGACTGCGCTCTGATAGGTGCCGATCACGGCGCAGACCTTCTCCTGCGTGATCAGGCGCTCGGCTTCGGCGCGGCCCTTCTGCGGATCGGCCTGGTGGTCGGCGAACACGAGCTTGACCTTGGCGCCGCCGAGGCCGGAGAGGCCCTCGCCCTTGGCGAGCGGCAATGCGAAATCATAATTCTTGTTGATGATGTCTGCCGCGGTCTCGAACGCGCGCTGCGCGTCGACGCCGATCTGGGCGCTGGCGCCCGACAGCGGATAGATCACGCCGATTGCCACTTCACTGGTCTGCGCGCGCGCGGCCATCGGACCGAGCGCCGCGGCGGCAGTGGCACCCAGCAACACGTTACGGCGAGAGATCGTCATCGAAATTTCCCCTTGGTCAGCTTGTTATCATCGATGTGACGCTTGTAGCGCGCAGTAAAGCCTCAATGAATTGCACGAATTGCCTATTCAGAGCACAGCGAGCTGCTTGTTCCTGAGATCGGTCACCAGCATCAGGCCCGGCGAATGGGTGATCGCGAACGGCAGCTTCGCACTTGCGATCACCGATTGCGGCGTCACGCCACAGGCCCAGAACACCGGGATCTCGTCATCGCCGACCGGTACCGCATCGCCGTAATCGGGCTTGGCGATATCCTTGATGCCGATCGCATGCGGATGGCCGAGATGGACCGGCGCGCCATGCACCGACGGAAAGCGCGAGGTGATCTGCACCGCGCGGATCGCATCCGCCGGCTTGAACGGGCGCATCGACACCACCATGGGTCCCGCGAACGGACCCGACGGGCTGCAGGCGATATTGGTCCGGTACATTGGCACACGCAGATTGCGTTCAATGTGACGGATCGGCAGGCCCTCATCCAGCAGCGCCTCCTCGAACGAGTAGGAGCAGCCGAGCACGAAGGTGACGAGATCGTCGCGCCAGTATTTGGTTATGTCGGTCGGCTCGTCCGCCACCTCGCCGTCACGCCAGACCCGGTAGCGCGGCACGTCGGTGCGGATGTCGAGGTCGAGGCCAAGCGAGGGAATGCGGGGGTCGCCGACGTCGGACATGCCGATGATCGGGCACGGCTTCGGATTGAGCTGGCAGAAGCGGTGGAACGCGCCGGCGAGCTTTTCCGGCAGGATCGCGAGATTGCCCTGGACGAAGCCGTTGGCGAGACCGGCTGTGGTGGCCGAGGCCATGCCGTCACGGCAGGCGCGGCGCGCTTCGACGCTCGCCAGCACCGGCTCCCCCTGAGATCGCTGCACTGCCGCAAAAACAGTCATGGGATTCTCCTGCCCATAATCTCGACAAGGACAAACCAACACCAAGCGTGATATAATGTCTAATCGTCCTTTCTAATCAAAATCGATAAAGCAGATTTATCGATCGGGAAAATGCTTCCAATGACGGACTTCCGCTCGATCGAGACATTCCTTTGGGTCGTCAAGCTCGGCAGCTTCCGCGGCGCCGCCCAGCGGCTCAACACCACCCAGCCGGCGATCTCCCAGCGCATTGCCCAACTCGAGCGCGAAATGGGCGTCAAGCTGCTCAACCGCGACCACCGGGTGGCCTCGCCGACCCCGAGTGGACGGCTGATGATGATCTATGCCGAGAAGCTGATCGGCCTGCGTTCAGAGATGATGGCCGAGGTCGGCGACCGCTCGGCGATGCGCGGCGCGCTGCGGCTCGGTGTCGCGGAGACCATCGTGCACACCTGGCTGCCGCGCCTCGTCAAGAGCGTCAACGAGATCTACCCGAACCTGTCGCTGGAGATCGAGGTCGACATCACGCCCAATCTGACCGCGCGGCTGCTGGCGCAGGAGATCGAGCTCGCCTTCGTGCTTGGGCCGGTCTCGGCGTCCGGCGCGCACAACCATGTGCTGTGCGATTATCCGATCGGTTTCCTGGCGAGCCCGGCGCTCGGCCTCGGCGACGGCCCCGTGGCGCGGCAGGATCTGGCGCGGTTTCCGATCATCACCTTTCCGCGCAAGACCCAGCCCTACGAGACCGTGCGCGCGCTGTTCAACGCCCCCGATCTGCCGCCGATCCGGCTGCACGCCTCGACCTCGCTCGCGACCGTGATCCACATGGCCAATGAAGGGCTTGGCATCGCGGTGATCCCGGCGGCGATCGTCGAGAACGAGCTTGCCGACGGACGGCTGCAACTGCTCGACACCGACCTCAAGCTGCCGCCCCTCACCTTCACCGCGAGTTGGCTCGCCTCGCCCGATGCGGTCGCCATCGAGCGCGTCGCCAATCTCGCCCGGCAGATCGCGCAGGCGAGCGTGGCGGTTGACGGCGCGAGAGTGGCGCGTCATGAAAAAACGATCGCGTAAAGGGAAGAGCCGCAATGAGCCGAGCCGCCACCAACCTGCAGATCGATTCCGCCCGCCTCTGGGGCACCATCCACGAAACCGCACAGTTCGGTGCAACGCCCAAGGGCGGTGTGCGGCGGCTGACCCTGGGCGCCGAAGACAAGCAGGTGCGCGACTGGTTCCGAAAGGCATGCGAGGACGCCGGCCTTGAGGTTCAGGTCGACGCGCTCGGCTCGATGTTCGGCTTGCGGAAAGGACGGGATATGTCGAAGCCGCCGATCGGCGTCGGCTCGCATCTCGACACCCAGCCGACCGGCGGCAAATATGACGGCATCCTCGGCACGCTGGCCGCGCTCGAAGTGGTGCGCACGCTCAACGATGCCGGGATCGAGACCGAGCTGCCGATCTGCATCTGCAACTGGACCAATGAGGAAGGCTCGCGCTTTGCGCCGGCGATGATGGCCTCGGCCGCCTATGTCGGCGACTTCACCACGGACGACATCCTGTCGCGCAAGGACGCCGAGGGCGTCACGGTGGCGCAGGCGCTGGACACGATCGGTTATCGCGGCGACGCCCCGGTCGGCCGCCAGAAGTTCACCAGCTTCGTCGAGCTGCATATCGAGCAGGGGCCGATCCTGGAAGCCGAGAACAAGACCATCGGCGTGGTCGATTCCGGCCAGGGCGTGTTGTGGTACGACGGCAAGATCACCGGCTTCGAGAGCCACGCCGGCTCGACTCCGATGCCGCTGCGCCGCGATGCGCTGGCGACGCTGTCCGAGATCGTGCTGGTGATGGAGAGCATCGCGAAGAAGCACGGCCCGAAGGCAGTCGGCACCATCGGCGAGGCCGTGATCGCCGCCCCCTCGCGCAACGTCATCCCCGGCGAGATCGCCTTCACGGTGGATTGCCGCAGCGCCGACGCCGCGATCATGGATGCGCTGGATCGCGACCTGCGTGCCGCCGTGAGCGAGATCGCAGCAAAGCGCAAGGTCGAGGTGCAGCTTGATCTCGTCTGGCGCAAGGCGCCGACGCATTTCGATCCCAAGCTGGTCGACGCGGTCGAGAACGCGGCCAAGCAGCTCGGCTATTCGCACCGCCGCATCACCTCCGGCGCCGGCCACGACGCCTGCAACCTCAACACGGTGATGCCGGCAGCAATGGTGTTCGTGCCCTGCAAGGACGGCATCAGCCATAACGAGCTGGAAGATGCCAAGCAGACCGATTGCGCCGCCGGCGCCAACGTCCTGATGCATACGGTGCTGGCGCTCGCCGGCGTCGCGTCCTGATCTTCCCTTCTCTCCTCGATGGAGGCTTTCGTGCGCGCAGTGTTTGTCGACGCCAATGAATCGCTCGCTGTCATCACGGAGCGCCTGGAAAAATCAGGCGATCCCAGGATGCGGATCAACCGCAACCCCGACATCAAGTCCGAGGACTATCCGGCGGTGCTCGACGGCGCCGAGATCGCGGTGGTCGACCACACCGCGCTGCCGACCGATGTTGCGAAGAAGTGCGCCGGCCTGAAGCACGTCGTGTTCCTCGGCACCGGCGCGCGCAGCTACATGAACCCGGAAGAGCTCGCCGAGCTCGGCATTTCCGTGCACCTGATCAAGGGCTATGGCGACACCGCGGTCGCGGAATCGGCGATCGCGCTGATGTGGTCGTCGGCGCGCGTGATCGCGCAGATGGACCGCGAGATGCGCGCCGGCAACTGGCTGCGCGAGGACGGCATGCAACTCACCGGCAAGACGCTCGGCCTCGTCGGCTTCGGCGGCATCGCCGCCGAGGTCGCCCGCATCGCGCTCGGCAGCGGCATGAAGGTGATCGCCTGGAACCGGTCGCCCAAGAACCATCCGGGCGTCGAATTCGTCGAGTTCGACACCGTGCTGGCGAGCAGCGACGTGGTCTCGATCCATCTGCTGCTCAACGACGAGACCCGCGGCCTGATCACGCGCGACAAGATCGCGAAGATGAAAAAGGGCGTGGTGCTGATCAACACCGCGCGCGGCGCGATCGTCGACGAGCAGGCGATGATCGATGCGCTCAATTCGGGCCACATCCGCCACGCCGGCCTCGACGTCTACAACATCGAGCCGCTACCGAAGGATCACCCGTTGACGAAGATCCCGAACGTGACGCTGTCGGCGCACTCCGCATTCCGCACGCCCGAGGCGAGCGAGAATTTGATCCACGCGGCGTGGGAGCATTGCCGCAGGATCGTGAAGGGGTAGACCGTAGGGCGGGTTAGCGAAGCGTAACCCGCCGACTTTGTGCAATGGAAAGAAATGGTGGATTACGCCTTCGGCTAACCTACCCTACCCGCTACTCCACTGTCGTCCCGGCCAAGCGAAGCGCGAGCCGAGACCCATAACCACCGCTGCGCATTGTCACGAAGGCCGGGGCCACGACCCGCCACAATAACGAGACCCTGTGGTTATGGGTCCCTGCTTTCGCAGGGACGACGATGTGGCTGACGGCGTCGCCTAATCCACCATCTCCGCGACGGCCTTGCCGCACGCCGTGGTGTCGGCATTGCCGCCGAGATCGCGGGTGCGCAGCGTGCGTTCGCCGAGCGTGCGCTCGATCGCGCCGACGATGGCGCTAGCTGCCTGCTTCTCGCCGAGATGCTCCAGCATCATCGCGCCCGACCAGATCATGCCGATCGGGTTGGCAATGCCCTGCCCGGCAATGTCAGGCGCCGAGCCATGCACCGGCTCGAACACCGAGGGAAAATCGCCTTCCGGATTGATGTTGCCCGACGGCGCGATGCCGATCGTGCCGGTGCAGGCCGGGCCGAGATCGGAAAGAATGTCCCCGAACAGATTGGAGCCGACCACGACGTCGAACCAGTCCGGATGCAGCACGAAGTTCGCGGTCAGGATGTCGATGTGGTACTTGTCCCACTTCACGCCGGGATATTTCTTGGCCATCGCCTCCACGCGTTCGTCCCAGTAGGGCATGGTGATGGAGATGCCGTTCGACTTGGTCGCCGAGGTCAGATGCTTCTTCGGCCGCGACTGCGCCAGATCGAACGCGAATTTCAGGATGCGGTCGACGCCGGTGCGGGTCATCACGGTCTGCTGCGTGACGAATTCGCGGTCGGTGTCCGGGAACATGCGGCCGCCGACGGAAGAATATTCGCCCTCGGTGTTCTCGCGCACCACCCAGAAATCGATGTCGCCGGGCTTGCGGTTCGCCAGCGGCGACGGCACGCCGGGCATCAGCCGCACCGGGCGCAGGTTGACGTACTGGTCGAACTCGCGGCGGAATTTTATGAGCGACCCCCACAGCGAGATATGATCCGGGATCTTGGCCGGCCAGCCGACCGCGCCGAAATAGATCGCATCATGCTTGCCGATCTTGTCCTTCCAGTCGGCCGGCATCATCTCGCCGTGCTTCTCGTAATAGTCGTAGGAGGCGAAGTCGAAATGGTCGAACTTCACGTCGACGCCGTGCTTCTTCGCCGCCGTCTCGATGACGCGCAGGCCCTCCGGCATCACTTCCTTGCCGATGCCGTCACCGGGAATGACCGCAATCCGATACTGCTTTTTTGCGCTGCTCATCGAGAACACCCTTGTGATTTGCCCGGCCGGCAATGCCGCCTATTCTGATGGTCCTGCAATGGACCAAACTTCGCGCGAGCGCAACGCTGCAGTGCAGTGTTGACCGCGGCGCGACCCTGCCCCACCAAATTCGCCGACACCACTCCTCATACCAAGCGAGACATCCCATGGATCTGCATCTGCGCGGCAAGCGTGTCCTGATCACCGGCGCCTCCAAGGGCATTGGCGCGGCCGCCGCCGAAGCCTTTGCCGAGGAAGGCGCCAATTTGCTGCTCGCCGCCCGCAACGGCGAGCAGCTCAAGGCGCTCGCCGAGCGGCTGCGCTCCGCGCACCAGATATCTGCCGCGACCAGCGTGGTGGATCTGCGCAAGCCCGAGGATCTCGCGCGTCTCGCCGGGGAGGCCGCCGACATCGATATCCTGGTCAACAATGCCGGCGATATCCCCGGCGGCTCGATCGACAAGATCGACGAGGCGACCTGGCGGCATGCCTGGGAGCTCAAGGTGTTCGGTTACGTCAATCTGACGCGCGCGATCTACGCCCAGATGAAGGCGCGCGGCGGCGGCGTGATCGTCAACGACATCGGCGCGGCCGGCGAGAAGTTCGACGCCAACTACATCTGCGGCAGCGCCGGCAATGCGGCGCTGATGGCGTTCACCCGCGCGCTCGGCGGCAAGAGCCTCGCCGACAACATCCGCGTCGTCGGCATCAACCCCGGCCCCGTCGGCACCGACCGCCACGTCACGCTGCTCAAGACCCGCGCCAGGAACCAGTTCGGCGACGAGAACCGCTACAAGGAATTCCAGAAGGGCCTGCCGCTCGGCCGGCCCGCACATGCACGCGAGATCGGCGACCTGATGGCGTTCCTGGCGTCCGACCGCGCCGGCTATACGTCGGGCGTGATCTACACGGTCGATGGCGGGCTCACGTCGGGGTGGGGTTAGCTAGCTCGCGCTAACCATCAATTCCGCCGTCATCCTGAGGAGGCCGCAAAGCGGCCGTCTCGAAGGATGGGCCACGGGCCACGCCACCCTTCGAGGCTCGCCCAGCGGCGCAATTGCGCCGCAAGGCTCGCGCCTCAGGATGACGTGGATCGCTCGAACAGCTGCCGGATCAGCGTCGTGATGCGGCCCTGCGGCGCCAGCATCTGGTTCATGATGGAGAAATGATCGGCGCCGGCGATCTCCTCATAGGTCACCGGCAGGCCGTAACGCGCGCGATGGCCGGCGAAATCGGCGGTCTGCTTGCGCAGCAGCGGCAATTCGGCGCTGCCGACCACCAGCGACAGCGGCTTTGCCATGCCGCCTTCCGCCATCATTGGCGAGTTGCGCCGCGACGCCGCTTCATCGAGCTTGAGCTTTTCGTTGAGGTAGGAATGCCTGATCGGCTCGAGGTCGTAGATGCCCGAGATCGCCATGCCGGCCCGGACGTGGGCGTTCGACAGCGCCATCGATGTCAAATGTCCGCCGGCCGACCAGCCCGACACCACGATGCCCTCGGCAGCGGACCCGAGCGCGGGCAACTGCCCGGCCAGAAAGTCGATGCCGGCATGGATCTCGGCGACGATGTCATCGAGCGTCGCATCCGGCGCCAGCGTATAGCCGATCAGCGCGACATTGATGCCATGGGCCATCGGCCCCTCGGCGAAGATCGTGAACACTTCCTTGGCACGGGTCTGCCAGTAGCCGCCGTGGATGAACAGCAGCGTCGGCGCGCCGTCGCGAGCTTTCAGGAAGTCGATCCGGTTGCGCTCGCGCGGGCCGTATCTGAGGTCGAGATGGCCGGCGTGCTTTTGCCGCAGTGCCGCCGAGCGCTGCTCCCAGCCCGCAGCGATCTCGGCGCTGCCCTTGACGGCAACGCCGTTGTTCAGACCGAGATCGCGCTCCTCTTGGCTCATTGCGCGCCAGTCCAGCGCGGAAAACAACGCTGCCATCCCTGCCCCTTCCGTTCACGTCGCATTGCCACGACGGCAGAAAATGTTCTACAGCACAAGCAAACAGAAGGCATAGGAGCAACGGCGCATGGCTGATCAGGGCTTGGTGAAGGAAACGGCGTGTGCCGTCGTCGAAAAGCTGAAGGCCGGTGACGTCACGCCGCTCGATCTGCTCGACGTGCTGGAGACGCGCATCGCCGAGGTGGACGGCAAGGTCAACGCACTGCCGACGCTCTGCTTCGACCGCGCCCGCACCCACGCCAAGGCCCTGATGCAGAAGCCGGTCAGCGAGCGCGGCCTGCTCGCGGGCCTTCCCGTTCCGATCAAGGACCTCACCGCCGTCGCCGGCGTGCTGACCACGCAGGGCTCGCCGATCTTCAAGGACAACATTCCGGCGAAGTCGGACATCCTGGTCGAGCGCCTCGAACAGAATGGTGGCGTGATCTACGCCAAGTCGAACACGCCGGAATTCGGCGCCGGCGCCAACACCTTCAACGAGGTGTTCGGTCCGACCCGCAATCCCTGGGACACATCGCGCTCGGCCGCCGGCTCCTCCGGCGGCGCCGCCGCGGCCCTTGCGAGCGGCACCGCGTGGCTCGCGCACGGCTCCGACATGGGCGGCAGCCTGCGCAACCCGGCGAGTTTCTGCGGCATCGTCGGCCTGCGGCCGTCGATCGGCCGCGTCGCGCACACGCCGAAATTCGGTGTCGACCGTACCCTCGGCGTGCAGGGACCGATGGCGCGCAATGTCGAGGACCTCGCGCTGCTGCTCGACGCGATGAGCGGCGAGCATGCCGCTGATCCGCTGTCGCTGCCCGCACTGCCGACCTCGTTCCTGTCGGCGGCGCGTTCGAACCAGAAGCCGAAGCGCATCGCCTATTCGCCCGATCTCGGCATCACGCCGGTCGATCCCGAGGTCAGGGCGGTGACCCGCAAGGCGGCGGAGCGGTTTGCGGAAGCCGGTGCGATCGTCGAGGAGGCGCATCCCGATCTGCGCGAAGCCCATGAATGCTTCCACGTGTTGCGCGCGTTCGATTTCGCAATCAGCAAGGCCGAATTGCTGCGCACCAAGCGCGATTTGCTGAAGCCCGAGGTGATCTGGAACATCGAGGAAGGGTTGAAGCTCACGGTCGAGAAGCTCGAACGCGCCGAAGCGCAGCGCGTCGCGATGACGGCGCGTGCGCTCGAATTCTTCGACAAGTACGACCTGCTGCTGGCGCCCGCGACCATCGTTGCGCCATTCCCGGTCGAGAACCGCTATGTCGCCGAGTGCGACGGCAAGAAGTTCGACAATTACGTCGAATGGCTCGGCATCGTCTACGCGATCACGCTGGCCTGTTGTCCGGCGCTGTCGCTGCCCTGCGGCTTCACCGCCTCGGGTCTGCCGGTCGGCCTGCAGATGGTCGCAAAGCCGCGTGCCGAAGCGCAGCTCCTGGCCGGCGCAAAAGTGCTGGAGGACATTCTGGGCGTGCGCGGCACCACGCCGATCGATCCGCGGCCGCCGAGGTAGAAGGCCGTCCCCTCATGGTGAGGAGCGCCAACGGGTCCGCGCGAAGCGCGGCCCGATGACAGGCTCCGCGCCGTCTCGAACCATGAGGCCCGGTCCGTGGCCTCATCCTTCGAGACGCTTGCTCCGCAAGCTCCTCAGGATGAGGTGATGAACCTGTTGATGCGGTCCCAAGACGCGAAGCCTACGCCCTATCCTCCGTCGCCTGCAGCGCCACGGTGAGTGCTGCCTTGGTCTGCTCGACGATCTCGTCCAGCAACTCCTCGCGGCTGATCTGCGCGGACTCGCCGGTGAGCAGGCCCTGCTCGGCGAGCATCACGATGCCGTGCAGTCCGGCCCAGATCTTCAGCGCCTGCCGCTCGCGCAAGAGCCCGACCGCCGGCGCCTCGAACGACTCGATCAGCAGTGCCAGCGTTTCCATTGCCGCGGTGTGCAGCTCGCTGCCCTTGGGCGCGCAGGCCATGGTGCGCGACGCGAACATCAGGCGGTAGATGCCGTGGCGCTCGAGCCCGAAGGCGAGCGCGGCCTGGGCAAAGCGCGACAATTTCGAGCCTTTGCCCGACTGCTCGATCGCCTCGCGCATGATCACGTTGAATTGCCGGAACGCTTCCGCGGTCACCGCCTCGAGCAGCGCCTCGCGGTCGGCGAAATGCCGGTACGGCGCCGGCTGCGAGACGCCGAGCTGCTTGGCCAGCGCCTTGATGCTGATCGCCTCGGGACCGCCGAGTTCGACCTCGCGTAACGCGGCCTGGATCAGGGCTTCGCGGAGGTCGCCATGGTGGTAGGTTTTGAACGGCTTGCGTACGATTTGTCCCATTGCGGCAATGATCGCTGAATTTTCGCTTGACGCGCAAGCGCGACGATAATGTAATATGCTATAACTTGGCGATCCGGTTAAGAGGCGGGCCGCCCAAGCAAGCCAAGAACTTGCCTGAACAAGAACTTGCCTAAGCAAGACTTGCATAAACTGGATTGAGGAACCGGGCGCAACCCACAATGCGCCAAAGCCGAGGGAGGGTGCTTGCATGTCCAAGCTCAGAATCCGCGTCGACCAGGACAAGTGCCAGGGTCACGCCCGCTGCAAATCACTCGCCCCCGAACTGTTCGAGCTCGACGAATACGGCAACGCCCATGAGATCGGCGACGGGACCGTCCCGGCCGGGCTCGAGGACAAGGCCTGGCTCGCGCAGACCAATTGCCCGGAAATCGCGATCGAAGTCACCGAGGAATGACGGCCAGCCGGGGACGGCCGCGTGCCGCCCGTTGAGCCGACCAGCGTTTGATCGAACGAGAAGGAAACGAGCTGATGTCCGATTCCCCGTCCGCAAGCTATCTGCCCGAACATCCCCCGGTATCCGACTGGGTGCACGATTTCGACCATACCGATCCGGTCTGGACCGACGACCCGTTCCCGATCTGGGCGACGCTGCGCGCGGCTTCGCCCGTCGTGCATACCGAGCGTTTCCTCGGCTGCTACATGCCGACCACCTATCAGGCGGTGAAGGAGATCGCCTACGACACCGAGCACTTCTCCTCGCGCCGCGTCATCGTGCGCGACATCCGCCCCGAGATCACCGCCCGCGCGCCGCCGATCACCTCCGATCCGCCGGAGCACAAGCCGGCCAAGCAGGTGCTGCTGCCGCCGTTCACGCCGGACGCGATGAAGCGGCTGGAGCCGCGGGTGCGCGCGATCTGCAATGAGCTGATCGACGACTTCATCGCCGATGGCCACTGTGACGCCGCCGCGCGCTACACCAAGCACATCCCGGTGCGCGCCATCGCCCACATGCTCGGGATTCCCGAGAAGGACGGCGATCTCTTCATCAAATGGATCCACCAGATCCTCGAGCTCGGCATCAAGAACGAAGACGAGCTGATGAACGGCGTGCGCGAGATGACCGGCTACTTCGTGGCCCATCTCGAGCAGCGCAAGCTTGAGCCGGGCGACGATCTGATCTCGCAACTGCTGCGGGCCAAGGGTCCCGGCGGCCAGCCGCTCACCGACGAGCATGTGCTCGGCTCGTTGCGGCTGCTTCTGATCGCCGGCATCGACACCACCTGGAGCGCGATCGGCTCCTCGCTCTGGCACCTCGCCAAGACGCCGGCCGATCGCGAGCGCCTGATTGCGGAGCCGGCACTGATCCCGACCGCGATCGAGGAATTCCTGCGCGCCTATTCGCCGGTGACGATGGCGCGCGAGGTGATGAAGGAGACCACGATCTCCGGTTGCCCGGTGAAGGCGGGCAACATGGTGCTGCTGTCCTTCCCCGCGGCGAACCGCGATCCCGCCATGTTCCCCGATGCGGACAAGGTGGTGATCGACCGCAAGGAGAATCGCCACGCCGCCTTCGGCCTCGGCATTCACCGCTGCGTCGGTTCCAACCTCGCGCGCATGGAGATGCAGGTCGCGATCGAGGAATGGCTGAAGCGGATCCCGGATTTCCGGCTCGATCCGACCGGCAAGGTCACCTGGTCGGAAGGCACGGTGCGCGGCCCGCGTCAACTGCCTGTTCTGTTCGGCAACAACGCCTGAGGAACCGGACAGCGGTTACATCACGTCACCCAATGAGGTAGCTTGCCCCGGAATCGAACCGACGAGTCCGGGAGCAATGCAATGTCCGAACAAACCGCTCAACCCGCGAGCGATCATCTCGACATCCACGACGTCGAGCGACGGGTGAAGGCGATCTTCATCGGCTCGGTCGGCAATCTCGTCGAGTGGTACGATTTTTACGCCTACACGGCGTTTGCGCTGTATTTCGCGCCGGCATTCTTCCCGCACAGCGATCCGGTGGTGCAGCAGCTCAATGCCGCCGTGCTGTTTGCCGCGACCTTCCTGATGCGCCCGCTCGGCGGCTGGCTGTTCGGCTACATCGCCGACCGCTATGGCCGTCGGCTGTCGTTGACGCTCTCGGTGGTCTGCATGTGCTTCGGCTCGCTGATCATCGCGGTGACGCCGACCTATGCCTCGATCGGCATCGCGGCCCCGGCGATCCTGGCGCTGGCCCGCGTGATCGAGGGCCTGAGTCTCGGCGGCGAATATGGCGCCAGCGCCACCTATCTCAGCGAGGTCGCCGATCCCAAGCACCGCGGCTTCTATTCCAGCTTTCAGTACGTCACGCTGATCGGCGGCCAGCTCACCGCGATCATCGTGCTGCTGTTGCTGCAGAAGGTGTTTTTGACGCCGGACGAGCTGAAGGCCTGGGGCTGGCGGATTCCGTTCGTGATCGGCGCCATGCTAGCGATCGTCGCCGCGGTGATGCGGCGCGGCCTGCATGAGACCGAAGCCTTCGAGGAGGCCAAGAAGGTCTCCAAGCCGACCGGCTCGATCGTCGGCCTGTTGAACTATCCGCGCGAATTGCTGCTGGTGGTCGGCCTCACCGCCGGCGGCACCGCGGCGTTCTATACCTTCACCACCTACATGCAGACCTTCGTGAAGCTGTCGGTCGGCCTCACCGAGGACCAGACCACCTTCGTGATCTTCGGCTCGCTGATCTTCGCGACCATCCTGCAACCGATCTATGGCGGGCTCTCCGATAAAATCGGCCGCAAGCCGCTGCTGATCTTCTTCGGCATCGCCGGCACGCTCGGCACGGTCCCAATCCTGACCGCGCTGAAGGACACCAAGTCGCCGTTCATGGCCTTCCTTCTGATCTGCGGCGCCTGGATCTTCGTCGCCGGCTACACCTCGATCAACGCGATCGTGAAGGCCGAGCTGTTTCCGACCAATGTCCGCGCACTCGGCGTCGGCCTGCCCTATGCCATCACGGTGTCGATCTTCGGCGGCACCGCGCCGGCGGTCGCGCTCTATTTCAAGAGCATCGGGCATGAGGACTGGTTCTACTACTATCTCAGCGGCATGATTTTCCTGTCGCTGCTGATCTATTCGACCATGCGCGATACCAAGCACGACTCCGCGATGCATCGCCACGAATGATGGCCTGACGCGATGACCGACGATCAGGAACCGCCCGAGAGCAAGCTGACGCGCAGCAAGCAGCGCTGGGCACGCGAAGGCAAATTCCTCACCGGCAAGATTACCCGGCCGGAGGAGCAGCGTCTGCCGCCGGGCCAGCATCTGACGGCGGACTGGCCGGTGCTCGATCTCGGGCTGATGCCGAACATCTCCCGGGAGCGCTGGCGGCTCGACGCCTACGGCGCGGTCGAGCAGACCATCTACTGGACCTGGCAGCAGTTCATGGCGCAGCCGCAGACGCAATTCGTCTCGGACATCCACTGCGTCACGACCTGGTCGCGCTACGACAACCAGTGGGAGGGGCTTGCGACCCGCGACCTGCTCGCCGCCTGCCAGCCGCGGGAGGACGCGCGCTTCGTCGCGCTGCATTCGTATGACGGCTATACAACGAACCTGCCGCTCGAGGACTTTGCCGCCGAGGACGCGCTGCTCGCCCATAGCTGGTCGGGCACGCCGCTGGAGCAAGAGCATGGCGGTCCGGTGCGGCTCGTGGTGCCGCACCTCTATTTCTGGAAGAGCGCGAAATGGCTGCAGCGCATCGAATTCCTCACCGAAGATGCGCCGGGCTTCTGGGAGGTCCGCGGCTATCACAATCGCGGTGATCCCTGGGCCGAACAGCGCTATTCTGGCGACTGACAAACCAACGAGATGATGGAGCCTGCCCGTGCCGCACGAACGCTTTCAATTCACCGGTGTGGGCGGCCATCAGCTGGCCGCCGCGCTTGACACGCCCGACGGGCCGATCAAGGCCTACGCGCTGTTCGCGCACTGCTTTACCTGCGGCAAGGACGTGCTGGCCGCAAAGCGCATCGCGGTTGCGCTCGCGGCCAAGGGCATCGCCACGCTGCGCTTCGACTTCACCGGCCTCGGCTCCAGCGAGGGCGAGTTCGCCAACTCGACCTTCACGTCGAACGTCGTCGATCTGGTCCGCGCCGCCGACCATTTGCGCGAGACGCGCAAGGCACCCGCGATCCTGATCGGCCACAGCCTCGGCGGCGCCGCGATCCTCGCCGCGGCGGGTCAAATCCCCGAGGCGAAGGCGGTCGCGACCATCGCCGCCCCCTCCGATCCCGTCCATGTCACGCATTTCTTCAAGGACCGGATCGAGGACATCCGTACGCAGGGCGAAGGCGAAGTCTCGCTCGCCGGCCGCCCGTTCCGCATCAAGCGAGAATTCCTCGACGACGTCGCCGAGCAGAATCTGATGGCGCAGGTGAAGCAGCTGCACAAGGCGCTGCTGATCATGCATTCGCCGACCGACGACACCGTCGGCATCGACAACGCCACGCATATCTTCAGCGCCGCGAGGCACCCCAAGAGCTTCGTCTCGCTAGCCGGCGCCGATCATCTCTTGAGCGGCAAGCAGGATGCCGCCTATGTCGCCGACGTGATCGGCGCATGGGCCGAACGCTACGTCGAACTCGCGCCGCAGCCGGCGGCAGATACCGGAACCGCGCCGCGCAACGTCGTGGTGCAGGAGACCCGCGCCGGCAAGTTTCAGCAGATCGTCACGGCAGGCCCGCATCGCATGCTGGCCGATGAGCCGGTCGCCGTCGGCGGCCAGGACTCCGGTCCCGGCCCCTACGACTTCGTGCTGGCCGGGCTAGGCGCCTGCACTTCGATGACGATGCGGATGTATGCCGACCGCAAGTCGCTGCCGCTCGATCGCGTCACGGTGACGCTGACGCACAGCAAGATCTACGCCAAGGATTGCGAGGAGTGCGAGACGCGCGAGGGCATGCTCGACCAGATCGATCGCGTCATCAGGATCGAGGGCGAACTCGACGCCGACCAGCGCAAGCGGCTGATGGAGATCGCCGACAAGTGCCCGGTGCACAAGACGCTGACGTCGGAGGTGCGGATCGTCACCAAGGCCGCGGAGTAAGCCTGCGACGCAGCGGGATGGGCCGAGTCGTAGCTTCATGTCGCGGCATCTCCCATCCCGCTTGGGACCCGTTGCAGGGGCGCGCTGAAAATATCGAAAACAACCCCATGCAAAGGTGCCGGCGGCCGCCGGCGTTCGACAACGCTGCTTGACACGTCGGGCAACTCAGGGATATATTTCCAATATTCCGAAATCGTGCAAGCACCCTCGCCCGCTACCCACGCGCCGCGCGCTTCCCCGACAGACAATTCGCCATGATCCGCACCGCGGCGCCGATCTCGTTCTCGCGCCAGGCGGCGAAACCGAGTAACAGGCCGTGGTCGCGCGGCCGCTCCAGCGCGAGGCTCGATAGCGCGCGCACCTCGACCCCGGCGGCCACCAGCCGCGCCACGGCGTTCCGGTCCGCGGTGCCATCCTTGAAGCGGGCAATCAGCTGCATGCCGCCAGGCGGGACCTCGGCCGTGAGCACCTCGCCGAGCTGCCGCGCCAGCGCCGTAGCGAGATGGTCGCGGCGCGCGCGATAGATGCGCCGCATCCGCCTGACATGGGCCAGGAAATGCCCGTCGGCCATGAAGCCGGCCAGCGCTTCCTGGACATGCACGGAGGCGATCAGCCCGAGATGGCGCTGCGCGATCTCCATCGTCCGTGCCAGCTGTGGCGGCACCACCAGATAGCCGATGCGGATATCGGCCGTCATCGCCTTGGCGAAGGTGCCGAGATAGAGCACGCGTCCCTCGCGATCGAGCCCCTGCAGCGCCGGCATCGGGCGACTGTCATAGTGAAACTCGCCGTCGTAATCGTCCTCGACGATCCAGGTCTTGCCGGGCTCGGCGGAAGCCAACAATTCGGTGCGGCGCGCGACCGGCATCACCCGACCGGTCGGGTGCTGATGCGAGGGCGTCGCGAAGATCAGCTTCGGCGCGCGCGTCGCGCGCATCCGCATCATGCCCCATTGATCGAGCCTGACGCCGACGACGTCGGCACCGGCCGCGCGGAACGCCGCCGCGGCGCCGGGATAGCCGGGATCCTCGGTCCACACCGCATCACCGGCCACGATGGTGGTCGCGGCAATCAGCGTCAGCGCCGCCTGCGCCGTCGGCAGGATCAGGATCTGATCGACCTCGGCACGCACCCCTCTGTTGACTTCAAGGTAGTCGCATAAGGCTTCGCGTAGACTTGGCCGGTTGACCACGGTCTGGTCGTTGAAGCGGCGACGCAGCGCGCTGCGGCGCAGGCAGCGCGCCCAGATCTCGTGCGGAAACTCGCGCGCATCCGCAAGCCCGGGACGGAGCGGCCGGAAATCCGCCTGGTAGGACAGCGGCCAATCGGCATCGGAGAGCTGCAAGGCCCACGGCGACAGCAACGGTTTGCGGGCGGCCTCGCGCTTTGGCGCCAGCGCAGGTTTGGCGAAGCGCGCTTCGATATCGTCGGTCACAACCGGCCGCCGCCGCGCCGCGACCCGCAGATATCCTTCGGCCGCCAGCTGCTCATAGGCATGCGTCACGGTGTTGCGCGCCACGTCGAGCTCGGCCGCAAGGCTGCGGCTCGACGGCAGCATGGCGCCGCTCCTGATCCGGCCGCTCGCCATCAGCGCGCGCAGCTGCTGGGTCAGCTGCGCGGCCAGCCCGGCATCGTCCGATCGCTTCAGCGCGAGCAATTCGGCGAGGATCAATCTGGCTCCATCGTTCTACACAATCTGGCTCTTTCGAGAGAGCCAGCGCGATCCTATTCACAAGCGGTATCGCCTGCAAGGATGCCGCCCGTGAGCCCATCGCTATCCCCTGCCAAAGCCGCCGCCCTGTTCATCGTCGTGGTGCTGGCCTGGGGCATCAACTGGTCGGTGACGAAATCGCTGGTCGAGGCGGTGCCGCCGCTGTGGACCGCATCGATCCGCAGCTGGGTCGCCCTGGTCGCGCTGCTGGTGATCCTGCGCGCCAGCGGCAATCTGATCATTCCGCGGATCGCCGATGTCCCGGTCGTGCTCAGCGTGGCGCTGCTGCACATGACGTTCTTCTCGACGCTGGTCGCCGCCGGCCTGCGCTATCTCCCGGCCAGCAAGGGCGTCGTGCTCGGCTACACCACGCCGCTCTGGGTCGCGCTTGCCGCGGCCGCCGCGCGCACCGAACGGCTCGGCGCGCTCAAGCTTGTCGGCGTCGCGCTGGGACTCGCCGGGCTCTGCGTGATCCTCAACCCGGCGTCACTGGACTGGAGCAATCTGCATGTCCTCGCCGGCGCCGGCATGATCATCACCGCCGCGATCTGCTGGGCCGCGAACATCATCTATATCCGCTCGCACCGCTGGATCGCGACGCCGCTGCAGCTCCTGCTGTGGCAGGTGCTGGTCGCGACGCTGGTGCTGACGACGTCGGCGCTCGTCACCGAAGGCGTGCCCGAGGTGACATGGTCGCCGCACCTCCTGCTGCTGTTCCTCTATTCCGGCTTCATCGGTACGGCGCTGGCCTATTGGGCGATGTCTGTTGTCAATAAGAGCCTGCCGGCGCTGACGACCTCGCTCGGCACGACAGCGACGCCGATCGTCGGCATCGTGACCGCGGCACTCTTGCTCGGCGAGCCGATCGATCTCTCGCTGGCGATTGCCGCGGCTCTGATCGTCGGCGGGATCGCGCTGAGCTCGCTCGCGGACGCGCCGTCGCGGGCCTAGTCAGGGCCTGTACTCATAAATTCGCCACGTCCGCTTCGGTCTCGGAAGCTGATGTCGAAACCGACGTCACTGCATGTCGGCCTTGGGCCACAAGCGCAAATCAGGCGCGCACGTTAGCGCCCGATGGTGTGGACTTTTACGTAGCCATTGACATCGTCTTGTATCCAATCGCTAACAAATCTGACATCGCCCTCACTAGTCGCGTCTATCCGAGCGCGGAGCGAGCCCACATAGGTTCGCTATGGGTCAAAGCAAAACACGCTGCGACTCTCATGCTGGCAACAGCGGAACACGCCGCTTCATGGGTCCCGATGTTCGAGGAATTCCTTCACCGGCCCGATGAAGGGGTGCGCGAACTGGCCGAGCATGCCGCCGGGGATCGGCTTCACCGTTCCGTATTTGGCCGGCCAGCGGTCTTTGGGCAGGTGCCAGGTTCTGCCCAGCATATCGAACAGCGGCGTGTGTGCCGCGTAGTTCTTGTCGATGGCCTCGGCGTCCGAGGCGTGGTGCCAGTGATGGAATTGCGGCGTGACGATCACGTACCGCAGCCAGCCGACATCCATCTTGATATTTGAATGGATCAGCACCGATTGCACAGAGATGAAAATGAGATAGGCGAAGATCGTGTCCTGCGGGAAGCCGAGCAGGACGATCGGCACCAGCACCAGGGCGCGCGTTGCCAATGGCTCGAAGAAATGGAGGCGCGATCCCGAGAGCCAGTCCATGTGTTCGGGCGAATGATGAACCGCATGGATTCGCCACAACCACGGCACCTCGTGATAGGCGCGGTGGGAGATGTATTCGACTGCATCGGCCGCCAGGATCACCAGCACGAAGCGGACGATCGCCGGCAGGGCCACGACATGCGCTTGCAGTGACGGGCTGATCGCCCAGGCGAAATAGTCATGGGCAAAATGTGTCGAGACCACCAGGAAGACGCCGATCAGCAGATGGTTGACTCCGAAATAGGCGAGATCGAGCCTCCAACCGGGGCTGAGCGGCCCTTGCTCCGGCCGCACCCGTGGGAAGACCCACTCGAGCAGCACGAATGCTGCGCCGGTGAAGAATAGATCGAGCACCAACCAGTCGAGGCCGAGATAGAAGCGCGGCTGGAGAAAATCTGGTGTCGGCACGTAGGGCCCGCCAAGCAGCGTGGCGAAAAAAAGCGCGCTGAGGCCGATCGTAGCGGGCACCCGCGGGCCGCCAAGCACGATCCCGATGACGCCGAGCCAGGCACCGACGACCATGGCAATCGCGAGGGTGAGGCGGAGCAACTCGACGTCGTAATGGACGCGCAGCTCAGGCGTCGTGAGAAAGGCGGGGTAGCGCAGGCACAGCACCGCAGCGACGCTGAGCACGCCGATCGCGGCGCAGAGAGAACTGCCGATGCGTCCTTCGCCGATACGCGGCCTCGAACTTTCTTGAGCCATCAACGGTCCCCCGACAAAGATTCTGAAGCGCGTCAGCATAGGCGCACGAGAGTTTACTTAAGTTCAACGTCTAGGATACATAGATGGCCGATAAGAGTTAAAATTGCCAGAAGTCAAAGTCCGCTTTGGGTCATAAGCCGCCGACAACTACCGAACTGGGCAACTTCCGCTTTATGACTGGAAGCCGACGGTTATGAGTAAACGCCCTAGGCCGTCGCGAGCGGCCTGACGCGCAAGCTCCCGCGCAGCCCCGCCCCGGTCCCGAGCATGATGCCGGCGATTGCGATGAAGGACGACAGCGACAGCGTCGACAATCCCGTCAGCCCCTGCCCGACCGAGCAGCCGAACGCCATCACGCCGCCCGCCCCCATCAGCGCGGCGCCGCCTGCCGAGCGCAGCATGTGCTGCGGCGACCGGTAGCCTTCGAGCTGGAAGCGCCCGGTGGCAATCGCCGTAAGCAGGCTGCCCGCGAACACGCCGAACACGGTGACGATGCCGAAATTCAGCGTCGAGCCGGTCGACAGCATCACATACTGCAGGGCGTCGGCGATCGGCGCGATGAAGGTGAGCGAGGTCACCGGCACCGGGTTGAAATCATCGGCGCCGAGATAGCCGGTCGCGTACCAGCCGCCTGCCACCAGCAGGCCGACGATCAGGCCGGCCGCGATCTGGCCGGGCGACTTGCGAAACGGGGCATGAGCAAAGGCGAAGATGATCAGGACGGCTGATAGCACCGAGGCCGCCACCATCCGCGCCGGCACCGCGCCGAGGACGCCGATCGTCGGCATCGTGACCGCCGCCCGGCTGCTGGGCGAGCCGATCGATCTGTCGCTGGCGATCGCCGCGGCGCTGATCGTCGGCGGCATCGCGCTGAGTTCGCTCGCGGACGCGCCGTCGCGTGCCTAATTAGGGCCTGTACTCATAGATTCGTCACGTCCGCGTCGGTCTCAGACGCTGACGTCGAAACCGACGTCGCTGCATGTCGGCCTTGGGCCCAGGCTGTGTGAGAACCCCTGTAAGTTACAGGTCGAGAACGCCCGGCATCGGTTTAGCGGCTCGATCGGGGGACAAATGAAGGTTCTGAACCCTCTGGCGCCGTTACAAATGTCGCTTACGTC